>DASVCG010000372.1:0-14932 GCA_036381755.1 Phycisphaeraceae bacterium
CTCCCCGCCGGAGCCGGGCGGCATCTGAAGCGCCACCACGGGGTTGACGCTATCGTCGTGATTCATGAACATCGCCGACTCGCCCGAGACGTCGTCGGTGATGACGTCCGCGTAGTTGGCCCCGGTGGAATCGGTGGTTTGGAAGCCGGGGGTGTTAGGCGTCCGCGGCGTCTGGTTGTTCCACGTCAACGCCGTGCCGGTGCCCGAGAGCTGCCAGGGGAGCAGGCCGCTGGAGGCGTCGTACACAGCCTCCCAGCCGCCGGTGGGATCCTGCCAGGTGCCCGGAGCGGCGTACGAAGGGGTGACGACACACAGCCCCGCTGCCATGCAGCCCGCGAGGATTCCGCTGCTGAAGATGCCCTTCATTTTCATACCTCCTTTAAAGAGATGAATCATTAACGCACGCTTCTGACGCCAGCCTGACTCGCATTGCCGATTGATAATATATTATCAATACATCAATGGTGCAATAGGGAATCAGGCTCCTTGCGGGGGATCTGAAGGGGCCGGCGTGTCAGCTCAATCCGGCATCGTGATTTGGGACAACTAAAACTATCGCAAATTTTTTATTAAACATCATTTAAGTGGTTTAGGCGATGGGTGGGGCCCGGCTGAGAAATCAGCGCCAAGATGTGTGGCCGAGTCGGGAGGGGGTGTGATATACTCATCGATATGTCACAGGGCATGACGCGTAAACAGCGGGCTTACGAGTACCTGCGTGAGATGCTGGCTTGCGGGAAGCTCAAGCCGGGCATGCGGATTTCTGATGTGGCCCTGACCAAGAAGCTGGGGCTCAGCCGCACGCCCATCCGCGAGGCCTTCCTCCAACTGGAGAGCGAAGGCTTTTTGGAGCAGATCCCCCGGCAGGGGACGTTCGTCAAGACCTATGACCGCCATGAGCTGCAATGCATCTTCGAGCTTCGCCAGGCTTTAGAGGCCTACGCCGCAGGCAGAGCCGCTGAGCACATGGACGACCGCGAAATCGGGCAGTTGGAGCAGCTTTGCGATGAGCTGCACCACATCGTCCGTGCAGCGAGGCAGGCCGACGGCTCGCCGGCCAAGGAGCTGGTGGAGCGGAGCGCCGTCGTCGACGTGGCGTTCCACTTCCTCATCCTCCACGCCAGCGCAAACCCCTTCCTCAACCAGATCATCAGCAACTACCGATTGATGACCCGCGTCTGGACCGCCCAGCGCAACGACCCGTTCCACGCGCCGCTGAAGGTCTGGGCGGTCACCTGGCGTGATCACTACCGCATCCTGCGCGCTATCAAAAAGCGCGATTCTGAGCAGGCCCAGCGATGGATGTCCTACCACATCGCCCGGGCGAACAAGGAGGCGCTGGCCTATTACGACCTGGTCCGCCGAAAGTCGCTGGCGACGCACCGGACCGAATGGGCCAAGCCCGTGCTCGACACCATCAAGCAACTGGAGCAGATGGGCTCAGTCGGCCACGTCGACCTGTAAGCCGCATCCCGTTTCGTCATTACAGCATCCCCGCACGACGAGGAGGCGTCCCGCTTCAGCTCGGCACGCTGGTTTTTGGGGGGCTTACAGTCTGATCCACTGCGGGCAAAGACCTTGCTCGCCCATTTTCCGGGAGGGCGAGGGCCATTTTCCGGGGTCCGGGGGCCGGGATGCTCGCTCGCCGGCTCAATGCCGGTATCGGCGAAGCGTCTCCACTACCCTCTGATGCACCTCCAGCGGGCGGGCGACCATGCGCCAGTACGCCTCGGTCCAGGCGGTGCCCGCGGTGGCAAACGCCACCGTGCCTAACCCAAAGAGCCGCTCACGCAGCGTGAACAGCAGCTCGGTGTGCTGAATCTGGTTGAGCCGCACCTCGAGCACCGCCACGCGCAACACCCCCTGGATGCGGATCATGCGCTGATCGGTGAGGATGTAGATCCGGCTGAGCCATTCCAGGAACTGCCAGAACAGCCGTACGCCGATGAGCGCCACGCCCAGCAGGACCAGGTCGCGGTTCTCCAGGCCCAGGGGGAAGTAGCGGTTGAGCGTGATGACCCCCAGGATCAATAGCGCCAGCGCCACAAGCGTCTTGAGCGGGGCCAGGAGGATGAACCACGGACTGGGCTTGAGCAGCAGGATGATGATCTCACCCGGCTGGAAGAGCTGCGCCGGCAGGAGCGCCGCAGCGGGGTGAGGCGGGCTGCTGGTCTGCCCGTCAGCCGGGCCCGCGCCGCTGGGCGTCGCGCAGCGAGGCGAAGCGCCCCCAGCAGCGTGGGGGCGAGGCTCAGGCGGCGATGCCAGTTCCAAGTCGCTTGCCATGACGTTTTTGCCAGCGCCAGGTGGCCGGGTCAGGCCCGTTGGCCTTGCACCTTCGACCCCTCAAGCCGCCCGTTTCCATACACCTGCGGCTTGAGGGTGACAATATCAGGCAGGTTGCGGTAGTAGCCGTCAAGGTCCAGCCCGTAGCCGACGACGAACACGTCGGGGATGTCAAAGGCCACGTAATCGACGGGGAAGCCCAGCGCCTCGGGACGCTGCTTGCGCAGCAGGACGCAGGTGCGAAGGCTGGCGGGGCGGCGCTGGCGGATCAGGTCGCACACCAGCTTCAGCGTGCCGCCGGAGTCGAGGATGTCATCCAGCACCAGCACGTGACTGCCCTCAAGGCTCGTCGGCAGGCCGCCCAACGCCGGATCAAGCCTGGCGCCCTGGCTGGCGGTGGCCCGACCTGGGTACGAACTCACCGACACCAGGCCGATGCGCATCGGCAGGGGCAACTGGCGGATCAGATCGCTCACAAAAATGATGCTGCCGGTGAGAATGGGCACAAGCGTGATCTGCGCCGCATCCCCCGAATTCCCCTGCTCCCCCTGGCGGCGCAGGTCATCGGTGATCTGCCTCGCCAGCTCCTCGATCCGCTGGGCGATCCGTTCGCGGGAGATCAGCACCTGCTCGATGTCCGCCTCCATGAGGGACAGTGTAGCAGGTCAATAGAGCGACAGCCGCAGCCATCACCCATCAGCCGATGGGCGAGCGACTTATGGGCGGGCCCTCCTCTCACGAGGCCGCCCACCGGCGGAGCTTCGGCAGCAGCACCTCCTGCGCCAGGATCTTGACGCACGCCGCCAGCGGAATCGCGATCAGCAACCCCAGCAGCCCCGCCAGCGACCCGCCGATGAGCACCACCAGCAGCACGGTCAGCGGGTCCAGGTTCGTCGCCTTGCCCTGCACCAACGGCTCGACCACCCAGCCGTCAAGCCCCTGCGCCACGATATACACCACGCTGGGCCAGACCAGCACGCCCCAGACGTTGAACCCCCCGCCGCTCAGCGCATCGAGCCACGCCAGGCCGATCGCCACCGGCCAGGACACCACCGCTGCGTAGGGGATCAGGTTCAGCACGCCCCCGCTCACGCCCAGCAAGAGCGCGTACGGCACGCCCGCCCACCACCACCCCACGCTGAGCACCACGCCCACCACCGAAGCCTGGATCAGCCGCCCGCGGATGAACCCCGACACCGTCGCGTCCATCTTCCGCACGATCTCCAGCGTCCGCGGGCGATGCTCCACGGGGATGAACGGCACGAACCAGCCGGCGATCCGATCAAATTTCCACACGAAAAAGAAGAACACGAACGCGATGATGACCGCTGCCAGCAGCAGATACGTCGTGATCCCCACCGTGCCGGTGATCAGCCCCACGCCGATGCCCAGCGAGTTGAGCAGCACCTGGCCCAGCGCGTCCAGGTCGACCGTAGACGCGCCAGCGTCGCTCGCCTGCGTCGCCGCTCCCAGCCGGGCCCGCACCAGCTCCTCCAATCGCGCAATCAGATCGTGCCACTCCACGCCCAGCTCCTGGGTCAGCTCATCCAGGTAGCGCGGCAGGTTGCCGACAAGCTGCTGAAGCTGCACGGCCAGCTTGGGCGCCAAATAAAGCAGCACCGCTGACACCACCCCCGCCACCGCCACCATCAGCAGCACCGCCGACACCGGCCGCGGCACGCGCAGGCGACGCTCCGCCCACCGCGCCAGGGGCGTCACCGCGTACGCCAGCGCCACGCCGATCAGCACCGGCAACAGCACCGACCGCAGCGCATAAATCAGCGCCACCACCGGCGGCATCACCAGCGCCGCGATCGCCAGCACCATCAGCACCACCACCAGGTGACCGAACCAGCGACGCTGCCAGACTGGAACCTCCCCCTGCGCCATGCTAGACCCCGTTTCCCCCGCTTCGGTCCCCTGCATCCCCATCGCCCGCAGACGGCAGACCTGCTTTAACTTTCTTTGACTTTCAACCCGCTTATGCCCCCACAGCCCCCATTCAGCCTGCCCGCCGCCGCCCGGCCGCATGATACCCAACCCGCTCTCACGCACCGACCCCATATGAAGACAGAGGGTAGGGGGCAGGGGGTAGAGGGCAGGGGGCAGACGCAGGGAAAGACACAAGAGAGGGGCTGGAGGTTAGGAATTCCTCATAGCCCCCCCAACGGGGGCGCGGCTGAAGCTGCACATAAAAAACCCTCTCCTCGTTGAGGAGAGGGTGAAGCTGCACACGCAAGCCCTCTCACCCTCTGAGGAACCCCCGAAGCAGGGTGGGCTGAGCGGGCGTTTGATCGGCTTATTAGACGTTCTCCGCCAGGCTCAATTCGGGGGCGAACGCCTGATCGAAGTCGTAGTGGCCCATGAAGTCCTCGAGGGAGTCCTCCTCCGTCTTGTGCATGAGCCCAGCGTCGACCATCATGAAGACGATCCTGCCAAAATCCTGGCAGGACAGGATCTTCCACCGGCGCAGCACCGTCCGTGCCAGCAGCCCGTACTCCTGGATCGCATACTCCCGCAGGCCCAGGCACAACTGCTGACCGCTGACGTGCCGACTCTCGGGCTTGGCTTTCTTGTCCGGCTCGCCATGCACCTTCTTGACGGTGTAGTCCAGCCCTCGCTGCACAAAGATGAATGCAGACAAGGGATAAGGCGACTGACGGGTAAGCGAAATCAGGTCACGCATGGTTATACCTCTTGTCCCACACCCGGTTTAGCAACAACTGGCCCACATCCCGGATGCAAGCTCGCTATTATACGTGCCACCCCGGGTCAAGCCTAGGGGAGAGGCCCAGTTTTTCCTGGGGAACCCCTGAGCCGCTGCTTCATCGAGAGATAGAGGGCAGCGGGCAGGGGGGCAGGGGGTAACGGGCAGAAGCACAGTTTGGACTTCCCCACGAACGGTGGCCGCGGGAGCCTGGGGCGGGACCGGGACCGGAGCCTCAGCTATCAGCTTCAGCTATCAGCTAAAAGCACCCCTTGGGCTCTTTTGAACCCCCTTTTCAATACTGATATTCAAGGCTGAACCGACTTCATCCCGATAACTGGCTACGTGGGGCAGGGGGGTAATCCGGGGGCGATCCGGGGGGCAATTCGACGAGCCAGTCTGCTGGAGGGCTGGCTGGCGGTTTCAGGTTGGGGGGAAGTCGCCTTTTCAGGGACGAAAGGGCACCCGGTGCGGACGATCGCGATCATCAATCAAAAGGGTGGGTGCGGCAAGACCACCTGCTCCATCAATCTCGCCGCAACGCTCGCCGCCAAGGGGCACCGCACGCTGCTGGTGGACATGGACCCGCAGGGCCACTGCGCCATGGGCCTGGCGGTGCCCGAGGCGCAGATTGAGCGGTCCGTCGCCGACCTGCTCCGCGTGGGGCTGGACGGCTCGCTGGGCTTTGACGACATCGTCTGGCAGATCGCCCGCAACCTGGACCTGGCCCCCTCGACCATCGCCCTGGCGGGGGTGGAGCAGCTCCTGGCCACCGCGCCGGACAAGGACCGTCGGCTGGTCCAGTTGCTCTCGACCGTTCAGCAGCGTTACGAGTTCTGCATCATCGACTGCCCGCCCTCCATCGGCCTGTTGACCTTCAACGCCCTGCGTGCCGCGGACGAGGTGCTGATCCCGGTCGAGACGGGCTATTTTTCGATGCAGGGCTCGATCAAGCAGGAGCAGACGATCGAGATGCTCGCCCGCCGCGCCGGCCACGAGGTGCGGTTCAAGGTGCTGGCGACGATGTACGACGTGCGCACCAAGCTGGCGCGGGAGATCCTTTCGGAGCTCAAGCGGCACTTTGGCGACAAGCTCCTGCCGGTGGTGATCAACTTCAACAGCAAGCTCAAGGAAGCCGCCAGCTTCGGCCAGCCCATCACCGAGTACGATGCAGCCAGCCGGGGGATGCAGGATTTTGAGCGGCTCGCCGCGTGGCTGCTGGCCAACCCGCCCGCGCCCCCGGTTCAGCCCGGCCAGGAGGAGACCGTCGCCGCCGCTGCATCGCGCAACCCCGCCCTGAGCCGGGCCGCGGAACTGGTCGAGCGGGCCCGCGCCCTGGCCGCCCGCAGCCACGCGGTGACCACGCGGCTGTCGGAGGATGAGGACCTGCACGCGGTGGGCGTGGCGCCCAGGCCGCCTGAGCCGGAGCCCGCCTCCGACGGGCCGGCATCATCGACCGGCTCGCCCCGCCTCCAGGAGAAGCTGGCTCGGCTCTACGGCGTTCGGCCGACGAAGCAGGGCCTGCTGTTCGTTCAGCCCGCTGATCGCGGCCGACACCTGGCCATCGCCGCGGACTTCAACGGCTGGAACCCCTCCGCCACCCCCATGATCCGCGACGACAAGCTGGGCGTCTGGCAGGCGTGCGTGTCGGTTCCCCCCGGCCGATACCGCTACCGCCTCGTCGTCGACGGACAGTGGATCCACGACCCGTACAACACCGCTGTCGAATCCAACCCCTTCGGCGAACTCAACAACGTCGTCGAAATCGGCTTGGGATGAGCAAGATAGGGGGCAGGGGGCAGACGGCAGGGGGCGAGGGTCGGAAAAATCACCCATCGCAGCCGGGGACTTTAAGCCTTGGAACGGTTCGCCAGTCGGCAATCAGCGATGAGATAGGAATGCGATAGAAAGGATCTCCGTGGAGTTGTGGGAATCGACTTCGCGGAGGCGGCTTCCAACCGCTATCATCGGCTCGCGACTCAGGAGGAGCCACTGCTCATGGAGGAGCACCCCACACGTCAGGCCCTGGATGAACTGGCGGACCTGTTTCTGACCGGTCTGGAGGGCGGGCCTGCTGCTTCACCCCCGCCCGCGACGCCAAGCGCCAAGCCGCTGCCCCCCTCCGCCGCCATGCTCTCGACGGACAAAAACGGCGGTCTGGACGGCCCCGCGTCGATCCGCCTGGAATCGTCCAAGACTTCGCCTACGCCCACTGCGCCAGCCGCTGCGGCGAACTCGCCTGCGCCCGCTGCCCCATCCGAGCGGCCCCATCTACGCCTGCACCGCGACGATGTAGCAGCAACGGACGCCCCCCCTTGGGGCCCTTACGGCGATGTGCTGGACGCTGCGGTCAATGCTGCCATTCAGCGGGGCCAAACCGCTCGTCAGCAGGTTAGTCAGCAAGCGAGTCAGCAGGTTAGGGAAAGCCCCGCTGCGGCTGTTTCTTCTTCCGCTGCACCCACAGCATCTCCCGCGCCCGTCGCCCCGGTGGTCATCGAGGCGGTGCTGCTGGGGAATCTGCCGGGCCTGAGCGGGCCGTGGCTCACCCAGTACGCTCAGCGTCTGGCTCAGGAGCGCGGGCCCGTGGCGGTGCTTCATCTGGAGGAAGATCAGATCGACGCGGAGCTGGTCGAGCCGACGGATCGGCCGCTATCCGCGGGGCGCGTGCCGCCCAAGGGGGCGTCAGGCGATTTGGCTGATCGTCTGGAGGCGCTGGCGGCCTCCGCCCATGCCCCGCTGCGCACCGTGCTGCTGCACGTCGAGGCGGACGCTCCGCCGACCGAGCTGCTGCCCCGTTTGCGGTGCGTCCAGGCCTGGACGCTCCTGTGCGGCGCCGATGATGCCGCGGTGGTCGGGGCTTACCGCCTGCTCAAGCAATGGGCCCAGCACGACGGTTTCTTCGCGGACCAGCGCATCAAGCTTCAGGTGATGGGCAGCGACCAGGCTGCTGCTGACCAGGCCGCGGACAAGCTCCGTCAGGCCGCAGCCAGCTTCCTGCGCGTGCCGGTGGAGCTGGCGGGCAGCCAGCAGCAGATGATGCCGGTCAACCTCCGCCAATTGGGCCGATATCCCCACGCGGAGCCGCTTTGGGCCCGGCTGGAGCAGTGGGCCCAAGGGTCAACCCCCACCCCCGCCCCCGGAAGTGGCAGCCCTCACCCCCGCCCCCGGAAGGAGGAGGAGCAGCCCGCGCCCCCGGAATTCCCGGAACCCCCAGAATGGGCGGAAGCCGCAGATCAGTGGGAGGAGGAAGAGTCGCTGCTATCCGCCAGCGTGGCCGATTCGACGGGGCATGTCAGCGGGGAGGCGGCTGCATCAGCAGGGTCGGCTGAGGGGCTCGCCGCATCCTCGCCGAGTCGCGCTCAGCCCGAAGCGCTGCCTGAGCCGGCCGAGCCGCTGGTCGGTTCGCCGACGCAGGGGCCGGACCTGGCGGCCTTGCTGGGTGCGCAGGTGGGCGAGCTGGCAGGCGGCATTGCCCTGGAGGCCCGCTGCCCGCATCAGCCGCAGACGCAATTGCTGCTGGATTCAACGGGTCGGCTGCATCTTCTGCGACGTCAGGAGCCTGACGAGCACGGCCGGCACGACCTGCACGGCCTCCGCGCCGCGATCGTGGACCTGCTCCAGGCCAGGCAGTGGGCCGTCGAGCACCTGCGCCTCATCCAGCTCACCCAGCGGCAATGTCGATTCGATCCGCACGCGCCGCCGGTGCTGCACGTGCTCACGCCACGCGCGGACCTGGCCGCGGCATTGGCGGCTCGGCTGGGCTGCTCGCTGCGGTTCCACCTGCTCCAGGAGGTGCGCGTGGGCGATCAGCGGGCCTGGGTCTGCGCCCCGCTCAACCCCTAGCGCCGCGTCCGCCTGGCCGCCTGCCCCCGGAACCCGGGCCTCACACCCGGTCGCGTGCTGTGGTCACGCCCAGCGCCTCAGCACAGTTGGCGCAGCAGAAGAACCGCTCCTGCGCCTCGATCCCGTGCCCGATGATGCGCACCCCGCAGTTGGCGCACTTGGGCGCCAGCGTCTGGATCGCGCACTCGAAGCTGTCGAAGGTGTGCTTGCGCCCGTTCATCATGACATCGAACGTCTTGTCGTACTCGTTCCCACACTGTTCGCACACGCCCATGGTCCGCGCTCCTTCCCTTGCGCATGGCTGAACGATCGGGGCCCGGCTCGCCGGGGCTCCGGCTCATTCAAGGCGCGCCCGCGTCAGCGGTCCAATGCTCATCGCGGAAGAAGCAAGCCAGGGGAAAATCCGCTGCGTGCTGACGCCACGGGCAAGCCCCGATCCGCCATCGGGAAAGCCCCCTGGGCGGTGAATTACGCATCGATCACAGCCGTTCGTTCATCCCCCCGCAGCGGGTCATTCACCAGCCAATTCGGCTGCGGCGTGCTCTTTTTCCCAGCGATGCAGCGCCTCCAGGGCCAGCAGCGCCTCGCTGATGAGGTAGAGCCTTTTACCAGCCGGCTCAGGTGATGCTGCCAGCGCTTGAGCCTCCTGGAGGAACGCCGGCCGAAGCTGCGCCAGGGCCTGCGCATCATCCAGCTTGATGGCCAGGCACACCAGCGGCGCCAGCGTCTGGATGCCGGCGAGTGCCTGATCAGCCGGCTCGCCCGTCGCTGCGTCGTAAAAAGCGTGCAGGTGGGGCAGCCGAGCGAGGGCGAATTGCAGCACGCTCCGGGCTGTCTGCGGGCAACTGTGCGCGGACCTTTGGGCCACCGCAGCGGCGTTGGCGAGCGACTCGACGTTGTTGGCTGAGAAGACGCTGCCGGGCACGGGCATGAGCGTGAGCAGCTCGGGCTGAATGATCTGGTGCAGCAGCCCCGCGGGGGTTCGGGCGCGTTGGACCATCCGTGCGGACTGCTGTGCTGCGTGCAGGAGCTGGGCGTCGCCGGTGGCCTGGGCGGCCTGCATGAGGAAATCGGGGTCGTAGTCGATCAGGTAGGAGTTGGTGGCGAAGGCGCGTGTATCGAGGTTGAAGTAGTTGCGGATGAGCCAGACGCCCTGATCAACGGCCTGGTGGCGCGCGTAGCCCTGGAGGATGGTTTGGGCCAGTTGGCGGTCCTGGGGGCGGTGGAAGGCGTCGCTGGCGTGCCACAGCGCCTCCGCAGTGCGGAGCATCTCGGTGGTGCCGGAGGCCTCCAGCGGCGCGCCCGGCCGCCAGCGCCAGGCGATGAAGCCGCGCGTAAAGGGGTCGTCCGGGTCATCGAGCAGGAAATGCTCCACCAGGAGCTGCTGCAAGGCTTCGTAGAGGGCCGCGTCACGGTGCTGAGTGGCGTAGAGGGCCAGTTGGCTCAGGTCGATGGCGTAGAGGTAGCCGTCGGGGCGCGCCAGGGTGGATGGGTCGCCCGCCAGGGCTGCCTGACGGGCCTGCGCGTGGAGCTGCTGGGCGGTTCGGCGGGCCGCCTCCTGCCAGGCGCTATCCGTGCCGGTTTCAGGCGGCCTCAGCCACGCCAGGGCTGTCAAGACCGCCAAGGCCAGCATCGCGGTCACCCGTCCCCAGCCGACGCGCTTCATTCTCATGGCGGATTCTATTTCGTTCTCTGGGGCGGCTGCTGTGTCCCGGCGTGCAGCGTCGGTCGTGCTGAGGCGGCTCGGCCTGCGTTTCCGCGCTGGTTCACCTTGCGCGGTATGCTGGGCTGACATGAGCGGACCGCACCTGCGCTGGGCGGCTGGGTGCATGACCGGCACGAGCCTTGACGGACTGGACGCGGCCCTGGTGCGCCTCGAGGGCACAGGCACAGCGCTAACCGCGCAGTTCGTCGGCCTGGTCAGCCGGCCGCTGGGCGATGAGCTGGGCTGCACGCTGCGGCGGCTGGCCGCGGGCGAGCCCCGCCCGCCCATCGACTTCCTCCGTGCTGCTCGCCAACTGGGCCGGCTCCACGCCCAGGCTGTGGCGGACCTGTGCGACCAGCACCTGCCCGCGGACGCCAGGCTCAGCTTCGTCGCCGCCCACGGCCAGACCATCTGGCACGCGCCGCAAGAGCAGCTCTCCTGGCAGCTCTTCGACCCCTGGCCGCTGGTGCGCACGCTGAACGTGCCGGTGGTGTACGACCTGCGCCAAGCCGATTTAATCGCTGGCGGGCAGGGCGCGCCGATCACCCCCCTTGCTGATTGGGTTCTCTATCGCGATGCAGACCGCCCGCGGGTCGTCGTCAACCTCGGCGGCATCTGCAACGTCACCGTCCTGGGCCCGACGATCCAGGCCATCCACGCGCGTGATCTATGCCCATGCAACATCCTGCTCGACGGCGTCGTGCAAAGGCTCTTCCCCTCTATGCGATATGACGATCAGGGGCGGATCGCCCGCCGGGGCCGGGTCATCCCCTCGCTTCGCCAGACGGTGGTGGACCAGGTGAGGGCGATCACCCAACAACATCGCTCGCTGGGGCGCGAGCAGTTTCCCGATGCGCTGCTGAACCGGTGGGTCGACGCGGCCCGCCAACAGACGCCCCAGCCGCAGGATATCGTGGCCAGCTTCACCGCTGCGGTGGCGGACTTGATTAGCCAGGCGTGGCGCGACGGGCTTTTTGATAATGCGCCTGCGGAGGTGGTGCTGGCCGGCGGGGGGGCGCGCAACGCGGCGCTGGTCGATCACCTTCGCGCCAAGAGTGCCGCAGCGGTGCGCCTTAGCGATGAGCTGGGCATCCCGCTTGAGGCGCGCGAGGCGGCGGCGTTCGCGGTGCTCGGGGCGCTGTCGCGCGACGGCGTGCCGATCACGCTCGAGCAGGTCACCGGCGGCGCCCAGCCGGGCGTCGCTGGCGCGTGGGTTTATCCAGCAGGTTCAACGCCATGAACGATTTTTTTGCTTTTCCGCCATCCGCTGGGGACGCCCAGTCCGGTTCGCTGCCCGATCGCGGCCACCTGCCTACCGAGCGGCGTAACCCCTCATCCGCTGCGATTGATGCCCTCTCAATTCAGCAGACGCTGAACCTGATCAACACGCAGGACCTGGAGGTGCCCAAGGTCGTGCGCGGGGCGATCCCCGCCATCGCCCGCCTGGTGGAGGCGACGGTTGAGCGGATGCGCCGCGGGGGCAGGCTGATCTATGTCGGCGCGGGCACATCGGGCCGGCTGGGCGTGCTCGACGCCAGCGAGTGTCCGCCCACTTTTCACAGCGAGCCGGGGCAGGTGGTGGGGATCATCGCAGGCGGCGACGCGGCGTTGCGCACCAGCAGCGAGGGGCTCGAGGACGACTGGCACGGCTCCCACGCGGAGCTGGACCGCCTGGGCATCAGCGAGCGCGACGTGGTGGTGGGCATCGCTGCGGGCGGAACCACGCCCTACGTCTGGGGCGCGTTGGCGCACGCCAAGGCCCGCGGCGCCGCGACGGCGCTGATCACCTGCGTGCGGCTCAAAAGCCTTCAGACGCGGCCGCGCGCGCCGGTGGTGCCGCCACGCGAGCGGGTCGCGCCGCCCCCGGCCCCGACGCTGCCGGCCCAGGTGGACTACCCCATCGAGCTGCCCACCGGCCCGGAGGTGATCACCGGCTCGACCCGCATGATGGCCGGCACCGCCACCAAGCTGACGCTGAACATGATCTCCACCACCGTCATGGTGCAATTGGGCAAGACCTGGGGCAACCTGATGGTCGACCTGCGCGCCACCAACGCCAAGCTGCGCGACCGGGCGGTGCGCATCCTCGCCTGGCAGACCGACCTGAGCCGCGACGAGGCTGAAGCGCTCCTGGACCGTGCCGGCGGACGCGTCAAGCCGGCCCTGGTCATGGCGAAGCTGGGCCTCACCGTTGAAGAGGCCCAACGCCGGCTCGACGAAGCCGACGGCAAGCTCCGCCTACTTTTGGGCCCACCGCGCTAGAGCTAGGCGATCAGCGGTTTTTGATCCCTACCCTCTGCCGCTTTCGGGGCTGCCCGTTGCCTTCTTGCTTAGCCCCCTCACCCTACCTTGCTTGTTCCGGGGGCTCCCCCCGCAAGCGGGGGAGAGGGCTTAATTAATGTCCCCCGCCTTTTGATGCAGCCCCGACCTCGATTGGTGACTCTGATTTTTCTGACTCCTGCCCTCTGCCGTCTGCCCCCTACCCCCTATCATCGCGCCCAGCAGGGCCAGCGCCGCAATCAAGAGCGCCCAGCTCTGGTGCGGCAGGATCAGCATCTGCCACCAGGACGACTGGCTGATCTGGGGCGGGATCAGCCCCCGCCTGCCCGCCAGGTCCAGCATCACCGCGCCGGGCACCGCCAGGATGGTCACCGCGGCCAGCGTCACCCACGCAGCCGGCTGGTTTCGCAGGCTGCGCTGCTCCAGGCGGCGCAGCGCCCACACCAGCGGCAGCAATAGCAGCACCGCGTCGTAATAGCGGTGATAAGCGCCCATCAGGCTCGCCAGGGCCAGGAGGCTCAGGGCGATCAGGTCCTGGTCGCGCGACCTGCTGCGCCACGCCAGCACGCAGGCCGCCAGGAGGATCAATAGCACCATCGCCAGGACCGCGGCGCTGACCAGCCCCGGCTCGTCGATCATGGCCCGCAGGGGGACGTGCAGGTTGATGAGCTGGAAGCGGAAGGGGTTAAGAGGGCCGGGGTCGCCCTGCCCGCCCGCGGCGAACGCCGCTATGTTGCGCGCAAGATCCTCCCGCCAGCTTATGCCGGCAAGCTCCATCGGCACGATCGCCGCCAGGCTCACGCCCACCAGCGTCAGACCCGCGATCAGGCAGGCGCGCCAGGATCGTTTGCACAGCCCAAAGAGGAGGAACGCGCCAGCGATTTGCGGCTTGAGTGCCGTCGCCAGCCCCCAGGCCAGCCCCGCGCTGACCGACCGCCCCCGCTGATGCAGCGCCAGCCCCAGCACCGCGCCCGCGGTCGCTGCCAGGCTGAGCTGCCCCACGCGGAACGTGGTGTGCACCGGGCCGGCCAGCAGCACGATCGCTGCCAGCGCCAGCATGTGCCGTCCTGTCGCGGGCCATTGCCCCAGCTTGAGCAGCCCCCACACCAGCACGGGGATCATCGCAAGGTTGAACGCTATCCAACCGATCTTGGCGATGGGCCAGGGGGCCGCGGCCCACGGCGAGAGGACCACGAACGTGGCGGGCGGGTAGAGGGAGATCAACTCGCGCCCAGCGGGCCAGTCGGGAGACAACCCCACAGCGTCCATGGCCTGGCGCTGGTCCTGCGCGTCGTAAGGATTGCTGCCGATGAGCCAGGTCCGCGATGCAGCGTAGATGAGGGCGAAATCGCTTGAGCCGCGCCATCCTCCGCCCACAGCACGGACCAGGAACACGCCCGCTGCTGCGACCAACAGGGCGATCAGCACAGCCCGCCAGCGGCGGCGATCAGGATGGGAAGCGGCCTGACTCATGCGCACAGATCACCCGCGGGCCAGCCGGCTGGGCCATTGTACGTGAAAACCCCCCGCCGGCCCGGTACAGTGGAGCCGCTGGACCATGAGCCTCTCCACCCACATCCCACCCCCGGACCCCCGGAAGCCGCCGGACCCCCGGAAGTTCCCGGAGGAAGATCTTCTTCCAAAGGCGTCCTCAGCGGGGCAAAAAGGCGAGCCAGCGGGCGATGCGGCTGCGGGCCGTCCCCTGTGCGTGGACCTGGATGGCACGCTGGTGGCCACGGACACCGCCTGGGAGTCGATCCTGCTGCTGCTGAGGCATCGGCCGATGGAGGCGGCGCTGCTGCCGATCGTCGCCCTGCGCGGCGAGGCGCGCCTCAAACGCTGGCTGGCGCAGCGGATCATCCCCGACGCTGCGACGCTGCCTTACCGCGACGCGGTGCTGGCGTTTTTGCGGCAGGAGAAGCTCGCTGGGCGGAAGATCATCCTCGCCACCGCTGCGGATGCGAACATCGCTCAGGCGGTGGCGGACCATTTGGGCCTGTTCGACCAGGTCATCGCCACCGACGGGCTCAACAACTGCAAAGGCGCCAGCAAACGGCAGGCGATCGCGGATGCCTTGGGCGCTGCTGCGTTCGATTACATCGGCGACTCGCGCG
>DASVCG010000373.1:0-7196 GCA_036381755.1 Phycisphaeraceae bacterium
AGGCTCCACACGGCAAGCGCCAGCCTCGGCTTTGGGCTTGAGGGGGATGTTGTGGCGAAAATCACAGGCGGAGGCGGTTGGAAGAGGCGGGGCTGAATGAGTGATGGGCGATGGAGAAGAAACAGCGTTCCCCTCGGCGTCAATCACCCCTCGCCGATCACCAATCCCTGCCTGTTGTGTTCACGGGGTTGTCAGCTTTGAGCGTCGGGCAGGCCGGAGAGGATCGGTTCGGGCTCGGAGCCGGGCTCTGTCGGCTGCTGCGGTGCGGGCGGCTGGTAGTAGTACACGTGGACGGAGCTGTAAGGCTGAAGGATGCGGGCGGCGAAGTAGGTTTGCAGTTGGGCCACCTGGTCCAGCCAGCGCCACTGCCGACCGCCGGTGGCGGATTCGCCGCGGACGACGATCCACATCGGCTGGCCCGCGGCCATCGTCTCGAGGTCCTGGGGCGTGGTGGCGGTGGTGAGCATCAGCAGGTCGGGGTCTTGCAGGTAATATCGGCCGACGATGTGCGGGATGTAGTCGCCGGCGACGAGCTGGCCTTCCCGGCGGTGGGTCGCCACGTAGGAGAACGCCTCGCGCCAACGCGGCTGATAGCCCATCCCGCCGGTGTAGTAGCCAAAATCGTCGAACATCAAAACGCCCATCGTCACCGCCAGGGGCGCCAGCGCCAGCGCCAGGCCCAATCGCGGGCGCAGCGCCTGCCAGAGCCGGTCCAGCCCGATGGCCGCCAGCATCAGCCACGCCAGCAGGCTCACGAACAGGTAGCGGATGTGCACGTCCGCCCCCGCCAGGGCCAGCCCCATGAACGCCACCAGCGGCAGCACGGCGGAGAGGACCAGCACCGTGGCGAGCCTCGGCCGAAGGGGGTAGAGCCACACAGCGGAGAGGCCCGCCAGGACCACCACCCCCACGCCCGTCAGCAGCGGCAGCCCCAGCAGCAGGTGAATCGCGGACTGGGTGCTGCCCCGGAAGTTGGTGTACGTATCCGTGCTGTGCCAGAAGTGGGCCGCCCAGAGGCCCAGGCACACCAGCACCGCAGCGGCGAGCGTCAGCCAGCCGCCCCGAGGCAGCCGAAGCGGCTGACGGCGGGCGTAGGCGATCAGGGCGTCCAGCGCGAACACCCCCACGATCAACAGCGATGTGAGCTGCGTGCTGAAGGCCAGCACCAGGCACACCGCGGCGCCGACCAGCCCCCAGCGGGACTGCCGCTCGGTGGCGTCCAGGTAAAGCAGCAGGCACAGGTTGTAAAGCAGGAACTGCTGCACGTAAAAGCGTGCGGTCTGCGACATCCACACGTGCCAGGGCGACACCGCCAGGAGCAGCGCCAGCATCAGCGCCGCCCGCCAGCCGATGAGCCGCTGGCTCAGGATCGCCAGGATGGGGATGGACGCGATGCCGATGAGGCAAAACGGCAGGCGGGCCAGCGGCTCGGTGATGCCCAGGGCCTGCCACAGGTGGTACTGATCGGGGGACATGGCGCTGATGTCCAGCCCCGCCAGGCGCAGCGCGATGAGGCTGGGGATAAAGGCCAGCTCGCGGGCGACCCACCGGCCCTCGGCCAGGTCGATGGTGGAGTCGATGGTGAACAGCTCATCCACCCAGAAGCTTGCTGCGCCCAGGTGATAGAAGCGTAACGCGGCGCCCAGCAGGGTGACCGCTATCAGCGCCGGCACCACCCAACTGCGCGGCAAGGCGGCGGATGCGGCCCGCGACGCTGCGGCGAGCGATTCCTGCGATCTGACTGCGGCTTCCTGCAACCCGGCTGACGCCTCGGCTTCCGCGGCTGTCGGCAGCGACTGGCCCGGCCCGCCACGGTCCGCCACCGCCAGGGGCTTTTGCTGAGGTTCCGCGGAGCTGCTGGAACGATGCGTTGTCATGACGAGCCGTTACCCCGGTCAGACCGACAGGCTGAATCTCCCATCTCCCGCCTCAGCGGCACACCGCTGATGCCAATGCCGCTGAGCCCGCACAGACCGCAAGCCCCGCGCAGCACGGACGATCCAAGCCGTAGGGCCTGGCGGGGCCTCGCCTGAGGTTAAATCCAGTGCAAAGATGGTGCCATGATACCCGCAGCGGCTGGACGCCCCGATCGGGCCACGCGGGGTAGTGGATCGCGGGCCAGGCCCGGCGGGCTTCCTTTAAGCCCGAACGGCCTTGCAGAATCTACACCAAGGGGTTGCAGGGTTCTCCGGCTGATTGGATCAGCCTGCTGACGGCTTCTCCAGTCCGGGGCCCAGGCGAAGCCGAAGGCGCAGGTAGATGCACGTCCGCCGCCAGGCGTCGATCTGCCCCTTGGTGTTCTTGAGCATGGCCCAGGCCTTGAGCGGCGGGTGCTCGATCCAGCGGCACGCGAAGGCCTCCAGCGGGTAAAGCCGGGCCCGGGGCAGCGCCCGCTCATAGCCGTAGCGCTCCAGCGTCCGGCCCGCCACGGCTTCGAAGAGGCGCAGCTCCCGCGCGGACATCTGCTTGCGCCACTTGTCGCGGTTCTGCGCCAAAAGCGGCTTCTTGAGGTTCTCCAGGTTGGAGCGGTCGGTGCGGTAGTCCGCAGCGCCCTTGTAGAAGGCCAGCATCTGCGGGGAATAGTCCTCCCCCAGAAACCGGCACAGGCGGCGCAGCACGCCTTCCGGGTCGGCCAGGAGGTCTTCGTAGCGGACCTGGAAAAACGCGTCCTGGGGCAAAGCGGCTCGGAAGGACTCGATCACCTGGAGGTATTCCTGCCATTGCCTGGCCAAGAGCAGCGTGTGCTTGGGGCCGAAGCGAGCGCGTTTCCAGGAGACCGCCACGTCTCGGCCGTCGCGGACGATGTGGACCAGTTGCAGGTTGGGGAACCCTTGCAGGAGCTGGGGCCACCAGAACGCGTGGCCGGGGGTTTTTTCGCCCCAGCGGGCCTTGCCGCGGCCCTGGGCCCAGGTGCGGAGGATCGCGTCCACGACGCCGTGGAAGTCCGGCCTGCGGATGGCCGCCAGCGTGCGCTCCAGGTCGGGCTGGGGGTCCCAGTCGCGGAACACGTCGGTGTTGAAGATGTCGCGCAGGAGCCGCTCCTGGACAGGTCGGCGGCTCAGGTCGCCGTAGTACCTCAGCCAGGGGTAGAACGTGTTGTACAAGTGCGACTCATAGGGGATGGCGATGCGGGGGTGGGCGTCGATCATCCGGCTCAGGAGCGAGGTGCCCGAGCGTGCGCAGCCCAGCACGAACAGCGGCCGCTCCACTTCGGAGCCCGCCAGGGAGGGGGCCTGTGCCGTCGGCGCAGAGGAAATTTGCGTGCTGGTCATGGGCGAGCTCGCGGGGTCGTTGGCCCTGGGCATGGAGGGGGATGAGCAGCGGCTAGGCGGCCTTGCCCGTCCGGACCAAAGGGGCTGAGGGCTGGCGCGTCCGCGGCTGGATCGGATCGACGGGGCCGTCCTGGCACTCCGCGTAGACCTCAAGGGTCTGCTGAGCGTGGCGGGACCAGTCGAAATCCTGCGATCGGCGCAGGCTGGCCTGGCGCATGGCCGATTGGCGGGCCGGGTCGGTCAGGACCTGGAGCATGGCCTGGGCGAAGGCCTCCACATCGGTGGGGTCGTCGATCAGGATGGCCACGCCTTCGAGGATCTCGCGCAGGCCGCCCCGGCTGGAGGCCACGATCGGTGCGCCGCGGCTCATCGCCTCGATCACGGTGATCGGGCAGCCCTCCGTCAGCGACGGGTGCACCAGCACGCTGGCGCGGCTGTAGAGCTCGATGAGCCAATCGATGTTGGCGAACCCCAGCAGCCGAACGCGCTCGGACAGGCCCTGCTGAGCGGCCTCCTGGCGGATCTGCTGGGCCACGGGGGTGCGGTCGTCCCCGGCGATCATCAGCATGTGTGGCACGCGCGAGGCGATCGACGCGAACGCGCGCCAGGCGGTGATCTGATTCTTCACCGGGAACATGTTCCCCACGCAAAGGACGTAGGGCGTCTGGCCCGCTTCCATCGCCATCGGGGCCGCGGTGCGGAACCGCTCGTCCAGGCCGTTGTGGATCACGCGGATCCGCTCGCGCTTGACGCCCAGGCGGTCGTTCAGGAAATCAGCCACGTGCCCGGAGACCGCGATCACGCGGTGGCTGCGGCGGTAAAGCCAACTGCCGTAGACCGAAAAATAGAACCACACCGGCGGCGAAAGGGGGAATTCGTCCCCCTGGTAGGGCTTGGTGATGGCGTGGGCGGTGTGCACGCTGGGGCAGGGCAGGTTCAACGGCCCGAACAGCTTCAGGCCGTGATAGAGGTTCACGCCCTCGCGCTTCAGGAGGCGCGGCAGGGTCGTGTGCATCCAGATCATCTCACGCGCCGCGGAGAGCCGCGGCACGTCGATGCACGTCACCTCATCGCCCCAGCCCTCCGTGGGCTGCCCCTCATACTTGAGGATCACAAACCGCCAGGACGACGGCGCCTGGGCCAACAGACGCGGCACCAGTTCGCGGATATAGGTGCTGGCCCCGCTGCGAACCGTGTATCGCGCATCCAATGCGATCTTCATCACAACACACTCCCTCCAAACGAGTGCGCATCGGGCCCGATTCGCTGAAATCTGAGGTCATCAAACCGTCTTGCCGCAGGGGTGAGTCATTCTTCACGTTGTCTTTGACTCATATTTACAAATCGACCAAAACCGCAGCCGACTTCCGATGCCCCAGGGGGCGAGCTGACGGGAGGCTTCCTCAAACCCCATCGCCCCCAGCGGGGGAAGCCGGGCCGGCTACGGATAACTTCTTTCTTGTTTCTTGTCGATCCCCAATCTTTGGGTATTCATCCTTAACAACGACTGACTACCGCCGCAGACCGATCCACCGCACCATCCGCTGGCCGTCCACGCACGCGAGGTAGTCGCCTGAAGCGGTGCGGTGCGGGTCCAGTTGGTGCATGCCGTCGGCGTTCCATCCGCTGCCGGCGGGGCCCAGCAGGGGCTGGTCGCTCAGCGGCTCTTCACGGTAGGCGGTGGGGGTAAGCTCCGTGATGCGGAAGCCCCAAATTTGGTTGCCGTAGTAGGGGTCGCAGTCCTGGGTAAAGCGATAAAGCCGGCCCTGGCTGTCGGTCATGACGCGGCCGCCGGGGCGGGCGATGTTGCGGTCGCCCCGGACCACGGGGCTGAGCGGGTGCTCGGTCCAGGGCCCCAGCAGGTCGTCGGCGAAGAAGAGGCACAGGGTGTCGTTGCCCTTGGGGGGATTCCCCTCCGCCATCAGCCACCATCGGCCGTCGTGGCGGAAGACGCACGGGTCCAGGTAGCTTCCCTGGATCATCTGACCGACGAACTCCCACTGGTATGGGAACGCCTTGGCGCGGTACAGCCGGACCTGCCCGGCCTCGTAGCTCTCGGGCACCAGGTAGTATTGGCCCTCGTGCTCGAAGACGTAGGGGTAGGAGAGGTGGAACGGCTCATCCAGAACGATGCGCTGGTATTGCCAGGTCAGGCCGTCGGGACTGGTGGCCAGGGCGATATCGCCCTGGTCGGTGCGCATGTCGTAGACCTCGAAGAACATGAACCAATTGGAGCCGGCCTGGAGCATGAAGGGGTCGGCGACGAAGAGGGCTGTGGCGTCGGTGACGTCGGAGGCGGTCAGGACGGGGTTGGCTGCGCCCGGGGCCGGCGACCAGCGGTCCAGGGTCTTGGCCTGGTAGATGCCGATGGACCATTGCCCGCCGCGGCTGACGGTCCAGTACGCCCCCTTGCCATAGGCCCCCCAGGCCGCGACCAGGAGGAACATCGGCACCGACATCAAAGCCACGATCCATCCAAGCCATCGCCATCGCATATGGGGGAATCTCCTAAGTCGTCGGCCGCTTGCGGAATTGGGAGCAAACACGATGCCTTTTTCAACTTTCTTTGCAGGCGGCGCGATCGGGCCAGGTGTTCGGCGAAGCGGTGGAGCGGCCCAGGCCCAGGGTGGCGAGGGTGTAAATCAGATAGCCGCTGCTGGACCAGATCAGACCCCGGATGCGCAGCAGCAGGGAGACCGTCAGGCCCAGGTCCGGCAGAATGGCCAGCGCCGCGAAGCTGTCGCGATAGGACCACTCCGCCAGGCCCACGCCTCCCGCGGTCACCGGCACCAGCGTCACCGCCAGGACCACCGGCACCGCAGCGGCCAGCTTGGCGATCGGCACCGCCTGGCCCACCCCGCGGCAGGCCGCGTAGACGGTGAGGATCGAGCCGGCGTAGAACGCCAGCGACAGCGCCACTGCGCCCAGCAGCACGCGCGGATGCCGGCCGAAGTGACGCAGCGAAATCTGAAATCGCTCCACCTTGTCGATCAGGGGCGTCAGCCACCGGCACCGCCCCCCCACCAGGCGCAGCAGCCAGACCACCCGCGTGCTCAGGATGCCCACCAGCAGCCCCGCGTAGAGCGCCACCGCCACCAGCACCATCGCCAGCAGGGGCAGGTTCCGTCGGAACGCCGGCACCGTGACGATCGCCATGATCGCCAGCAGGATCAGCACCGAGAAGCCGGTGAACCGCTCCACCACGATCGACCCCAGTGCATCCTTGGGGGCCTGGATGCGCCGGCTGAGCACCGCGACCCGCGCCACGTCGCCCCCCACCGACGAGGGCAGTACGTTCCCGTAAAACTGCCCCAGCACGTACATGCCAAAAAGGGTTCTAAACGGCACACGATGCCCCTGGCTGGCCAGCAGGAGCCGCCACTTCCACACGCACACGCCCACGTTCATCGGCGCGGTGAGCATCATCACCGCCAGCCAGAACACGTCCAGGCCCTTGAGCAGGCCCAGCACGTTGCCCCAGTTGGTCTGCGCCAGCACGTAGGCGAGCAGCGCCAGGCTCACGCCCAGCCGCAGCAGCACGCCCAACCAGCGGGGCCTGCGCTCGACCGGCCGCTCCACGGCAGGCGGCTCGGAAACCGGCGTTGGAGCCGATACCGCGCCGCCCGGAGGCAGGGTGTGATTCAACATGGAAGGGGTTGGCGATAGGCGAAGGGGTGATCGCCGGCTGACCACCAGGCATCACCCCTCACGCTGTCACAAGCTCACGCTGTCACAACTGTCACGAGCGATTCTGCCGTCGGCGGAGCAGGGTCGCGCCCAGGCCCGCTGCCAGCAGCACCACTGTGCCCGGCTCGGGCACGTAGCCCACCTGGGCGAACAGCCAGCGGGCGATATCCAGCTCGTCCATGCCAGCCAGGTGCCAGCTATTGGAGACCCAACCGTGCGTGCCGCTGAACTCATCGG
>DASVCG010000374.1:0-10415 GCA_036381755.1 Phycisphaeraceae bacterium
TCCGTCACCATCTACATCGACGGCCCCGTCCGCGCCTTGGTCGACGACGATTTCCACCTCGGCGGCGGCGCCAGGCTCATCATCGCAAGCAACGCTTCGCTCACCCTCTACGTCCGGGGTGAATTCGAGCTTACCGGCAGCGCCCAGGCCAACATGACCAGCGGCGACCCGGCGTTGCTCACGGTCTACGTCCTGGATGGAGACGACGTGGAGATCCAGGGCTCCGCGATGATGTACGGCGCGATCGTCGCGCCTCAATCCGATGCTGAAATCAGCGGCGCGGGCCGGCTCTATGGCGCGTTCCAGGGCCAGACGCTCCAGATCAAAGGCAGCGGCGCTCTGCACCAGGATGTTCACCTGACCTCAATCGGCGGGGGCGGCAGCGGAGGCGGCCAAGGCTCCGGCTCCGAGTCCGGTTCTGACCCGCTCAGCTACACCTACCGCGTTCGCTGGATCGAATAGCCCGCAGACAGGCCCCAACGGACTGGCTCGATCCCGATCAACCCGGTATGTTACGCCTTTATGACGCAGCAGGCGGGATACGACTGCATCGTCGGCGGTTCCTGCGTGGTCGACATCCTGTGTCGGCCGGTGCCGCTGGACCGACCCATCGGCGGGGGTGTGCTCCATCCGGCTGAGCCCTTGATCCTCACCGGCGGGGGCATCACCTGCAACTCGGGCATTACCCTCGCCCGCCTGGGCATGCGCGTGGGCGTGCTCAGCTATGTCGGCAACGATGCCTGGGGCCCCATCCTGCGCAAGCTGATCCGCGACGCCGGCGTCGATGACAGCCTCTTGACGCCCCACCCCACGCAGGCCACCAGCACCACCGTGGTGGCGGTCGACCCCAGCGGCGAACGCAGCTTCTTCCACAACGTGGGCGCGCCGGCCAGGCTCAACGCCCGCGCCATCCTCGACCGCCTCGACGTGTTCCGCCAGACACGCTTCTTCCTGCTGGGCTACTACAGTCTCCTGCCCGACCTGGAGGCCGACCTGCCCCACGTGTTCGAGCAGATCCGCGCCGCGGGCTGCAAGACCGCCCTGGACGCCGCGGGCGCCGGCGGCCGAATGCAGCCGCTGGACCGGATCCTCCCACACCTGGACCTGTACATGCCCTCGCTGGCTGAAGCGCAGCACCAGACGGGGCTGGAGGACCCTTGCCGAATCATCCAGACTTATCGTGATTGCGGCGCGCCGGGGGTGCTGGGCGTCAAGCTCGGCAAGAAGGGGGTGCTGCTCAGCGGCGCTGCGGGGGAGTATCTGGAAATCCCTGCTGTTGCCCCGCCCGGCCCGGTGGTGGACACCACCGGCGCAGGCGACAGCTTTTACGCGGGGCTGATCGCCGGCCTGATCCGGGGCCTGCCTCTCCGGGATGCGGGAAGGCTCGGCGCCGCAGCAGGGGCCTGCTGTGTCACCGCCCTGGGCGGTTGGGCCGGCGCTCGCGACTACGCTGAAACCGTCCGCCTGGCCGGCTTGGCGTAAACCCGCCCGTGCCTGCCCGACGCTGGCGGATATCTTCCGACGCTTGACGCGACACGACCTCCTTTTTCTCCAGATTCCCCTCCTTTTCTCCAGATTCAGCATCGCCGGATTACCCCAAATTGAAAAAGTCCCATTTCCGGGAATAAACCCCTTCGTGCCTCGCCGCGGGAAATCTCGCCATCCATCAAATTTTTTAAATGTTGCTTTTTAAGAATGTTACTATCGTTTTGCCTCGGTGGAACGCGTCGGAGCCGGGCCGGATGCGGGGGTATCGTTGCAATAGATGACATTGATGGAAAGGACACCCCCCCTGGCTGAAGGATTAAAATAACCGCTACAGGCTGACCAGCAGCTTTGACAGCTTTGACAATGAATCCCTCCATCCGGGGGGAGGGCGGTTTATGGTTGGTTGTGGTTTATGGTTTTCTACAGTACACGTCGAATGACCTGACAAGTCGCTCGATGGATCCGGTGACGGCGGGGGCGTATGAAGCCATCGAGGTATCGCCTCTTTTCTGATGAAGAATGGGAACGTCTGTGCGTGCAGCTTCGGTTATCACCCCGGCAGCGGCAGCTTCTTTCCGGCCTCTTTGACGGCTTGAGCGACAAGCAGATCGCCGCCCGGCTGCGGATCTCCGTGCCCACCGTACGCACCCACCTGCAACGCATGTTCAGCCGCTTCCAGGTGCAGGACCGGCTGGAGCTGATCCTGTTTGTCCTGAGCGAGTTCCGCCGAGACAAGCGGCCCGTATCGAAGCGGCGCTCCGCCGCCTCCACTCGCCGATGACATCGGGATTGATGAATTGATCCCAAACCCCGCTTCGCTATGTTCCACTGGCAGGCTGGGGGCGCCTCGGAATCGGGGCGACACGGGCACGAGCCTTTCGGGGTCCGCCGCTGGGACAGCGGCTTTTTTTAAGGCCCGCGGGTCCGGCAATGGACAGCGGGGCCATTGGCCACAGGCGGCGCAGCAGCAGCGCGCGACAGCAGCAGGGCAGCGGCGTCACGGCGCCATCGAAGCCACGGACGCACGCTGGGGCCTCTCAGCAGGCCCGCTGAGTTGTTTGAGGCGTCCAGGTAGGGGGGGTCGCCTGCTTGGGCTGCGCGCCGGCTGTGCCGGGGACGCGCAAGGGGCGTTGGCCGATAAAAGACCTCTCCGCGACGCAGCCGTGGCCTCAAGCCCGGTTCCTTTCTCGCCGACACTAGTGCTAGTAGCAAGACCGTGAGGAGTCCGCGGTGTGCCTTCCTGCCTGGGGATGGTCGGGGCAGCACCCGCCCGGAACGGGCCGGCCATGACCAAACGACGTGCCCTCAAGAGCGAGCTGGATATTTACCTGAGCCAGATCGACGAGGCTCCGTTGCTGACCGCCCAGGAGGAGCGCGAGCTTTGTCGGCGGATCATTCAGCACAACTGCCCCCAGTCCCGGGATCGGATGATCCGCTCCAACCTGCGGCTGGTGGTCAGCATCGCCAAGCGGTACCTCAACCGCGGGCTGCCGCTTCAGGACCTGATCGAGGAGGGGAACCTGGGGCTGCTCAAAGCGGTGGAGGGGTTCGACCCCGACCAGGGCGCGCGGTTCTCCACGTATGCGTGCTGGTGGATCAAGCAGGCCATCAAGCGGGCCTTGATCAACGCGGTGCAGCCGGTGCACATCCCCGCCTACATGGTCGAGCTGATCGCGCAGTGGAAGCGCGCCTCGCGCGAGCTTCAGGATAAGCTGGGCCGCACGCCCAGCGTGCAGGAGCTGGCCGAGGCGATGCAACTGCCGCTCAAGAAGGTGCGCATCATCAAGAAGGCGGTGCGCGCTTATCAGCGGCCGGCGCACAGCGGGGGCAACGGTCGGGATGATTCGCCCGTTCTGGCGGAGATGTTGCGCGACGACCGCACCCCGCCGCCCGATGAGCAGGTGCTGAAGGAGGACGACCTGCGGACCATCAGCCTGCTGCTGGAGGCCATCGACGACCGCGAGGCCACCATCCTTCGGCTGCGCTACGGCCTGGACGGCCAGGAGCCGCTGACGCTCAAGCAGATCGGCCAGGTCGTGGGGCTGACGCGCGAGCGCGTCCGACAGATCGAGATCGAGGCGCTGCGCAAGCTCAGCATACGGCTGGAGAGCGACCGGCCGCTGGCGTTCATCCGCGCCCGTCAGCACGCCCGCCAAAACGCCCGCCGCTCAGCCTAAGTTCTGCTTCACACCCGATTGTGTGCTCTCTCTTATCCGCGCCCCCGTTGGGGGCGGGCTTTTGTTTTTCTGACCTCTCCCCCCATCGGAGGAGGAGTTTTTGTTTTTTAACCTCTCCCCCAATTGTGGGGGAGAGGGCTTTGTATGCAACCCTAATCTCGATCGGTGACTCTGATTTTTCTGAATCCTGCCCGCTACCCTCTACCCTTTGCCCTCTGCTCTCTACCGTCTGCCCTCTGCCCCTTCCGGGGGCCTTCATGCCGATAATAAAGCTCTTGAGTAAAAGATGGGGAGCCAGAGGTGGATCAAGTCAGGGTAGCCGGGTGTCGATATGAACAATTGTGAGGCCACCCTACAATCCCAAGCCGCTGCCCGTCCCGTTGCGAGAGGAGGAACGCCGCCGATCCGGCCGGCTGCCGATGGAGGACGTCGTCTGCTCGCTGGGGGAGGTGGTGGACCTGTCCGTCACGGGGATGAGAGTGTTTCGCAAGGGCCGCCGGGTGGGGCGAGTCGGGCAGGTGCTGTCGGTGGTGCTCAAGTACGGCCATTTCGCCTTGCCGGTGGATGCACGGATCGTGCGTATCGAGAGGACGGGTTTCCTCCGCTACGTGTACGGGCTTCATTTTGAAGAGGTCAACCCGCAGATTCAGGCCAAGCTCGCGTCGCTGGCGCAGGTGGCTTCGCGGAAGCTGCTCATCTCCCCAAACTGATCCCTCTTCGGCTTTCGTTGCGTTGCTGTAGCCAATCCTTCTTTTCTTGTCTTGGCGCTCTTGGCGTCCTGGCGATTTTTCTGTTCTGTGCTGTCTATCTTCCGGGCGGGGTGGCCAGGGGGGCGATGAGGGCGGAGGGCTGGCCCAGGCGGTCGCGGGCGGCGCGGGCGGCCTCAAAGCTGCTGAATTGGCCCACCTGGACGAGCGTGAGCTGATTCGGGCCCGGAACCAGGCGCACCGGGCCGATGCGGAGGTGGCTAGCGGTGGCGGCGACCTGATTGGCCAGCCGCTGGGCGTTGGCCAGGTTGCTGTAGGCGCCAAGCTGGATGGTGAAGCCGGTGACAGCCAGCTTCTCATCGATCATCTGGATCAAATGGGGATCGCTGGCCGCGTGTCGGGCCAGCAGGAGGCTGGTGCGGGCCTGGGCCCAGCGGCCCAGCTTTTGCTGAGCGATGCCGGCGAAGAAGTACGCCTTGGCCTGCTCCTGGCCGGTGAGGCGCGAAGCAGCCTGGGTCAGCTCGCGGGCCGCTTCGTCGAAGCGGTTCATGGCGTGGTGGACCATGCCCAGGGAGGCCAGGGCGTCCGCGGCGAGCAAGGGGTCGCGGCTGGCAGCGGCCTGGCGCAGGTATCGCTGGGCCGCGGGCAGGTCGTTGAGCTTCTGGGCACAGAGGCCGGCGATGAAGGCCGCCAGGTCGCGATCAGCCCCCGGCGTGCCAGCGGCCCTGGCTGCGCTGTGGTAGGCGGTCTGGTAATCCCCCTGCTCGTAGGCAGCCTGATAGCCGCTTACCCGCCCGCGCGCCGCGGTGGGGGAGGGCGACGCAGCGGGGGAAGACGCGCAGCCGCCCAGCAGCCCCAGAATCGCCGCTGCCAGGATCATCCCGCTGATCGTCCGCCATGATGCCGCTTGTCTGGACACTGGGGGGCCTCCTTCGCTCGCCGGGGGCGATCAAGCTTGGTAGTGTAACGGCGCGGAGCCGGCTGCGGGAACGGGCTTGGCGCAGCCGGCAAGGGGCATCCTGTCGAGGGCTGATCATGAGCCTGTTGGGGTCTATCCTCTGGCGCGCCTGCCGAACGCCGGGGCGCATCGCGGTGATCGACGACGTGCAGCGGTACAGCTACGCCCGGCTGGCCATCGGCGCTTTCATGCTGGCCGACCAGATCGAGCTGGCGTCGCGCACGCGGCACGTGGGGCTGATGCTGCCCACCGGCGGGGCGTTCCCCATGTCGCTGCTGGCGGCGTGGATCCTGGGCCGCGTCGCGGTGCCGCTGAACTACCTGCTCTCGCCGGACGAACTGGCCTTCATCATCCAGGACAGCGACATCGACACGATCATCACCGTTCGGCCGATGGTCGAGTACATCGGCGGAGCGCAGGTGATCCCGCGGGGCATTCGGCTGCTCTTCCTGGAAGAATTGAACACCAGCGATTTCCCCACGCCGCGCTGGCCGGCGTTCCCCGCGCCGGACGATCTGGCGGTGATCCTCTACACCTCCGGCACCAGCGGCCGGCCCAAGGGCGTCATGCTCAGCCACGGCAATCTGGCCTCCAACGTGGACGCGTCGATCGAGCACGCACGCCTGACCCACGCGGACACCTTCTTCGGCGTGCTGCCCCAGTTCCACAGCTTCGGCCTGACCGCGCTGACGCTGATCCCCCTGCGGATCGGCTCCCGCGTGATCTACACCGCCCGCTTCGTGCCCCGCCGCATCGTGGAGCTGATCCGCCAGCACCGGCCTGACATCATGATGGCTGTCCCCTCCATGTACGGCGCGCTCCTGTCGGTCAAAAGCGCCACCGCGGAGGATTTCTCCTCCGTCCGCCTGGCGATCTCCGGCGGCGAGCCGCTGCCTCACGCCCTTTACGAAACGTTCCTCAACCAGTTCAACCTCCAGATCCTGGAGGGCTACGGCCTCACCGAAACCTCCCCGGTGACCAACTGGTCCACGAAAGACCGGCACAAGCTGCACTCGGTGGGGCGGGCGCTGCCGGGCGTGCGGGAGTTTGTCATCGACGAGCAGGGCCAGGTGCTCGGGCCCAACCAGGAGGGCGAGATCGTCATCGCCGGCCCCAACATCATGCAAGGCTACTACAAGCAGCCGGAGCTGACGGCACAGGTGATGATGGAGATCCGCCCGCCGGGCTCCGACCAGCCCCTGCGCGTGTTCCGCACGGGTGATATGGGGCGCATCGACGAGGAGGGGTACCTCTACATTACGGGGCGCAAGAAGGAGATGCTCATCATCGGCGGGGAGAACGTGTTCCCGCGCGAGATCGAGGAGGTGCTCAACCGCCACCCGGCGATCAAGGACTCAGCGGTGATCGGCAAGCCCGACGGGCTGCGCGGCGAGGTGCCGGTGGCGTTCGTGGAGATCAACGAAGGGGCGCAGTTCGACGAGGCGGAGGTGCGCAGCTTCTGCCGAAAATACCTGGCGCAGTTCAAGGTCCCGCGCGATGTGCAGGTCGTGGAGCAACTGCCCCGCAGCCCCACGGGCAAGATCCTCCGCCGACGATTAGCAAAAGAATGAGCCACGCAGGCCGTTAGCGGCTGCTGGAACGATCCGCCGCCCCGTGATTCACCTCCGCAATTCACCCCACCTGCTGCGGGGCCGCGGCGCCGACGGTCAGGTGAAGGCCCGGAATCAGCGGCAGGATCGACTCGACGATCGCATCATCGCTCAGCGACGCGGTGTTGTAGGTGACGCTGAAGCTTTCCGGGCCCGTGGAGTGTTGGGGCCAGTAGCGGCGGTAGAACGCCTGGCGGTTTTCGTCCAGCCGCTTGACCCACTCCGCCGCGTCCTGGCGGGAGAGGCCCAGCCGCTGGCGGGTGGCCTCGATGCGGTCCTCCAGCGGGGCCACCAGAAGAATGTGCAGCCCGTTGGGCATTTTGTGGGTGATGAAGACGCCGCCGCGACCGACGATGATCACCCGCCCGGCCTGGGCCAGGGCGCGGATGGTCTGGGCGACGCGGCGATACACCGCGAACTCGGTCGGCATGGGGTGATGAACGGTGAGGCTGGCCAGCAGCTCCTCCAGGTAGGAGCGGCTCTCCCGGCCCAGCGACTCGACCAGGGGTTGATAGAGCTGATGCTCCGCGGCGACTTTCTCGACCAGCTCGCGGTCGAAGCCGGTCCAGGGCGGCTGGGCCGGGTCCAGCTCTCGAAGCCGTTGAACCAGTTTTCCCATCAGCGACCGCCCGCCGGCCCCGGCTTGACGGGCGATGGTGATGAACGGGCGCTGCCGCTGCGCTGTCGACTCCTCCTGGCCCAGTGGAACGCCGGCAACCAGGGCGCCCAGGACCGTGCGGAAGCTTTCATCCATCGGCGGTGCTCCTTGTCGATCAGGGCCTCGTGAGCCTTGAACCATTAGCCTTCTTAGCCCATTGTAGGGCCTCCAGGCAAGGGGTGAGAGGGCAGGGGAGCCGGGGGTAATCCGGAGATGACCGGGGCGGTCCGGGGGCGGTCCGAGGGCGAGCCGGCTCCCTCGATTCTCGCGCCATGCCGCGGGAATGCCAACAGCCGCGGGAGTCTCTAAGCTTTGAGGGCCCATGGATTCCATTCAAGAAGCATTGGTGACCTTTTTCTGCCTGCTGCCGCTGGGCGTTGGGTCGATCGTGGTGTTGTACCGCCGCGGCTGCCTGCGGGCGGATGCGATGGCGAGCGGGCCCGACCGCGCCCTTGCGGGCCTGCGCGTCGGGGATGTGTTCGTGGGCCTGGGGTTGATGTTCCTGGGCGGGGGGGTGTATCAGGCGATGGTGTCAGCGATGGGTTTGCCGCCTCCCGCGACGCAGGCGGCCGGCACGCCGACCGCGATGGAGCAGGCCCAGCAGGCGCTCTTGGCCCAGGCGGTGGTCCAGTTGCCCGCGGTGCTTTATGTGCTTGGGCGCGTCGGCCTGGCGGGCGGTTGGGCGGGGCTGAAGCGGGTGGGTGTCCTCAGCGGTCGGCTTGGGCGCGACCTGCGACTGGCGCTGGCGGGCCTGCTGGTGACGCTGCCCCTGGTTCTGGGCGTGCTGTCCTTGGCCACGCTGCTGGGCTTGATGTTTGGCCAGGAAGCGCCCGCGGTGGGCCACGAGCTGCTTCAAGCGATGCGCAAATCCACCTCCCCCGCGGGCACAGCGCTATTGATCGTCTCAGCGGTGGGGGTGGCCCCCGTGGTGGAGGAAGTGCTCTATCGCGGGCTGCTCCAGACGGTGCTGCTGCGTACGATCGGGCCTCAGCACCGCTGGCGCGTGGTGCTGCTGGCGGCGATGGTGTTCACCGCGATGCACCAGGTGCCCTGGCAGGCGCTGCCGGGGCTGCTGGTGCTGGGCGTGGCGGTGGGCTGGCTCTATGAAAAAAGCGGCAGCCTCTGGCCCAGCATCGGCGTGCACGCGGGGTTCAACGCCCTGAACGTGGCCGCGGTGCTTCTAATGCCGGGGCTGGGATAAGCAAGCGGTGTGGACATAACCTGATGACGCAGCACGACCCATCCTGGCAAAGCCAAGCCCATCCGGGCGCAACCCGCGCGGGCTGGGCGGTAGGGGGGATCCGCGTGCTGGCGCTATTGGGCCTGGCTGGGTCAGCGTTTTTGCTTTACGAAGCGCTGGGGCAGGGCAAGCTGCCCGGATGCGGGGCTGAATCGGCCTGTGACGCTGTGTTGGGCAGCCAGTGGTCGCAATGGCTCGGCGTGCCGGTGGCGGCGCCGGCGGTGGTGGTGTATGCGGTGATGCTGGCCGCGGCGATGCACGCGGGGCCCGCTTCCCCTTGGCGCAGGCGAAAAGTCGCCTGGCGCGTGCTCCTGGCCGGCGCAGCCACGACGATGACAGCCGCGGGCTGGTTCATCCTCGTCCAGGCGGTGATCTTGCAGGCGATGTGCAAGTACTGCCTGGCGGTGCACACCTGCGGCGTGGCGCTGTCCGCTGTGGTATGGGCGAGCGCGCCGGTTCAGGCCGGCACGTCGCAGCCTGCTGAAGAAAGCGACGCGCTGATCTATCCGCGCAGCGCCGCGGGGTGGGGATTGATCGGCCTATTGCCGGTGGCGATGCTCATTGCCGGGCAGTTGATCTGGCCCGCTTCCAGCGCCAGCGTGGAGCGGCTCGACCCCGCCAGCGATACCGCTGCTGCGGACGATGCGACAGCCCCGGCTGTGCAGGTGCAGGATTTCGACACCGGCCCGGGGCCTGAGCGGCGCGTTTCGATGCTCAACGGCCGCTTGCAGTTCTCGCCCCACCAATTGCCGGTGATCGGCTCGCCCGACGCCCCGGCACTGGTGCTGGTGATGTTCGATTACACCTGCCCGTATTGCAGGCAGGTGCACGTGATGCTCGAGGAGCTGCGCGAGCGTCATAGCGGCCGACTAGGGATCATCGCCCTAGCGGTCCCGCTGGACGCCCGGTGCAACCCGATGGTCCGGGAAACCTCCGCCACGCACCAGGGGGCGTGTGAGCTGGCCAAGCTCGCGCTGGCGGTATGGCGGACCGACCCCGCGGCGTTCGAGGCGTACGACGCCTGGCTCTTTGAAGGCCACGATCCCCCCTCGCCCCAGGCGGCGCGGGCGCAGGCGGTCAGGCTCGTCGGCGAGGCCGCCCTGGAGCAGGCGCTGGCCGATCCGTGGATCACGGAGCACCTGGCCCGTAACATCGAGCTTTACCGCATCACGTTCCAGACGCTGCCGCAGGTCATCGCCGGCTCGACCCTGATCCGCGGCCTGCCCAGCCGGGATGAGCTGGTGCGGATTCTGGAATCGGAATTGCCCCTGGAGGCGCCCGCCCCCGCCGAGCCATGAAGGCGATACAATGCCTGGTCTGCTGCGCAGGCAGCGGCTGCGGGGGGATAAGGGTGTGAAGCAAGGATGAGCGGATGACGACCACGCCGGGCACCGAGGCTGGCATCAAGACGCGCTTGATCGTGGGGATGGAGGTCCACGTCGAGTTGGCGACGCGCTCCAAGATGTTCACCAGCGCCCCCAACGTGGCGCACCCGGACTATTACGACGCCCCGCCCAACACGCTGACCGACCCGGTGGTGCTGGGGCTGCCCGGCACGCTGCCGGTGATCAACCGCC
>DASVCG010000375.1:0-7918 GCA_036381755.1 Phycisphaeraceae bacterium
TGCGCCAGCACATCGCCCAGCGTGCCGGCCGAGGCGCACTGCTCCAGGGCCGCCAGGCAGGCCTCCGCCAGGCCGGCCACGGGCAGCATCAGGGGGATCGCCCGTCGGAAGGCCGGCTCCTGCGCCTCCTGGAGCATCCGACGCCAGGCCGCGGTCGTCGGGTGACGCGGATCCGCCAAGAGGGCCATCAGCTCCGCCCAGGGGCGCGGCAGCATCCGGGCCGCAGCCAGCAGGACCTCCTGCTGCTGGTGAAACCGCCCGAAGGCTTGCAGCGAGTCCGCCAGGGCGTCCTGGAGATAAGCGGCGCTGTCCGCATCCGCTGCGGGGGCGGCCTGCGATTCGGGGTCGGTCGCGCACCTCTGGGCCATCTCCAGCAGGCACTGGCTGGCCAGCTCCTGAAGCGGGGCCCACGGCTGGCGAAGCTGCTGGGCCACCAGGTACGCCAGGCGGGTGTCGAGTGATCGGCGGATGATCTGGACCGCGTTGGCCGGGCCCTGGGTGTCCCTGCGGCTGGCGGCCTGCCTCAAGGCCCGGAACAGGTCCGACGTGTGGCCCGCGATGGTGTGCTGAATGTCCTGCGGCAAATGGTGGTAGTTCAACACCAGGCCGGTCAGGCCATCCGGGTCCCGACGCTGAAGCAGGAGCAACGCCAGGAGGCGGACCGCCCGGGCGTCCGCGGTGGGCAGCGCCGCGGCCATGGAGCGGTCCACCGCCGGGTCGCTGATCCCCCGGATTCGCCGGTAGATGTTGTAGATCTTGGACATCCGTTCCTGGCTGGGGTAGCCCGCGGGCCAATAAAACCGGGGCGTTTCCCCTGTTCCAGTTATCGACCCGGCTCATGGGGGGGCTGTAAAGGATGCCAGGAAGGTGTAAATTCCATCCAAAACAGTGTTTTTTATCCTTCCCAGGGGATTTCTGGACGATATAATCCGGGTCTAGCACTCCTGCCTGATGGCTGGGGCAGTCCTGCTCCAGCGGATCGCCAAGCAACGAGGTTTGTGATGAGCATCAGCCATAAGTCATCTAATACTCAGGTCTTGCGTCTCATGGTGTACCGCCGGGCCCTCCACCCGGAGCTGTTCAACCTCCAGGCCAGGCGGACCGACCGCCACGGCGAGTACGAGGTGGAAAGCTGGATCACCGCGGGCGGCCACGTGGTTCGTTTCCAGGTGGCTGGTCAGGTTTTGACCGAGACGGTGATCGAGAACGGCGACCATCTGCCCGAAACCGGCCTGGTTTACGCCTTGCCCTGCCTGGGCGAGAAGGATTTTGAGCTGGAGGAGCCGGAGGGCAAGATCGGCTACGTCACCACGATCCAGACCGAGAATCTGACCGATAACCTCTACATGGCCACCCTGCGCGAGATGCAGGACTTCACCCGCGAGACCGGCTCGCTGTGCCATGAGTGGCAGGACGCCAGCGGCGTGCCGGCCTTGTCGGTGCTGGACACCCAGAAGTATCGCAGGGAGTTCCACGTCCAGAGCTACCACCTGCTGGGCGGCTCCGGCGTGGTGCTGCGGACGCAGTCCATCTTCGAGATCCGCTGAGGCGATTCGCCCCGATGGCCGCGGGTCAGCTTCCGTTTTGGGGAGGCGGGGCTGCTTAGTTATCGGACTACGGGGCCGCGTGCCGCCTGTTGGCCGCGGGTCATCCGTCTGAATCTGTGTGGATAACCTGTGTGGATAGAGAAGCCCATGCACATTAGGTGCATGGGCTTGTTGTTTATGGGTTTGTTGACGAATTCACGGGAGCGCCAATCGCGGTTTGGTTGCGGCCCAGCCAGGCCTGGATTACAACTGCCAGCGGGGTGAGTGGGGTAAACGAGAGAAAAAAGCCTGCTGGAGGTCAGCGTATGAGCGATGCCAAACGTGAGCAGATTGTCCAGCGGATCGAGCAGGCCGGGCTGGTGGCCATTATTCGAGCGCCCAGCCCCGCGGGCCTGCTGGAGATTTGCCGGGCGCTGCGCGACGGGGGGGTGACCGTGGCGGAGATCACCATGACCACGCCCGGCGCGCTGGAGGCCATCGCAGCAGCGTCGAAGGAGCTGGCCGACCAGTGCCTCATCGGCGTCGGCAGCGTGCTGGACAAGGCGACAGCCTGGCGGGCGATCGACGCCGGGGCCCAGTTCGTCGTCTCGCCGGTGTTCAAGAGCGAGGTGATCGAAGCGGCGCACAGCCGGGGCAAGCCGGTGATGCCCGGCGCCTTCACGCCCACCGAGATCCTGGCCGCGACCGAAGCCGGGGCCGACCTGGTCAAGGTCTTTCCCGCCAACCATCTGGGGCCGACCTACTTCAAGGACATCCTCGCCCCCATGCCGCACCTGCGGCTGACGCCCACCGGCGGGGTGAACCTGGACACCATCCCCGCCTGGTTCGAGGCCGGCGCGGTGTGCCTGGGGGTGGGCTCAGCCCTGGTCAAGAAAGACCTGATCGCCCAGCAGGATTGGGCCGGATTAACCACCCTGGCCCAACGGTTCGTTCAGGCTGTGGGCGAGGTCAGGAACAAGCGGAAAGCGTTAATTCGATCCTGAAAATCGCGTCGGAGCCGTCCAGCCAGTCCCGGCCGGGCCTATGATGCGCCGAAAGGGATGGGAGGCTCGTCAAGGGCAAGGAGGTTCCGATGCTGACGCGATTGATTTTGCTGGTGCTGGTGGTGAGCCTTGGCCTGCTGGCCATTGGCTGCAACACCTTTGAGGGCATGGGCGAGGACTTGTCAGCGATCGGCCGGGCGATCACCGACGCGGCGCAGTAGTAGCCGGGCGCGCGGGCCGTCAGCAACTCGGCTGGCCTGGACCTGGATCAGCCGCAGCGATCAGCCACGGCCGCGCTCGTGACGATGAGTCGGCCGGGCGGCTTGGCCATCGCTGGCACGACGCCTCAAGGAGTGAACCCATGAGTCGTTGGGTGAGGCTGACGGGGTGGTGGTTCCAAGCCGTCTTGATCCTGCTGGTGTGCCTGGCCATTGGCGGGTGCAACACCATCGCGGGGATCGGCAAGGACATCCAAAGCGCCGGTGAGGCGATGCAGGAAGCAGCGGATTGACCGCTCGCGCCCCGGCGCAACGCCACGGTCCGCGTCGAATCCGATTCACGACACCACATCCGGCATTGCTCCGGACGCCGCTTCCGGCTTGGCGTTTATTCCTTCCGGGGGACCATGCCGGGGCGCGGGCTACTCTTCATCTTTCTCTGCGCCTGCCCCTGCCGTCTGCCGCCTACCCTCTATCTTCTCTCTGTGCCTCTGTGATTTATCTGCGCCTGCCGCCTGCCCGCTGCCCTCTATCCTCTGCCGTCTGTTTTCAGCCTACGTCGTAGCGGAACAGGCGTTTTTTGCCGACGCGGATGAGGATGTAGCCGTCGCGGACGTCCTGCTCGGTGAGTCGGCGGGTGGGGTCTTTGACCTGCTCATCGTGCAGGTGGACGCCGCCGCTTTGGACGAGTCTGCGGGCTTCGCTGTTGGACGGGGCCAGCCCCGCGCGGACCATGAGCGTCAACAGGCCCGCGCCGTCGCGCAGCTCGGAGCGGTCCAGCGTCGCGTGCGGGATCGCCTCGCCCGTCACGTCGCGTTCAGCACCGAAAGCTTTGCGGGCGCTGTCGCGCGCAGCGTCGGCCTCGGCCTGGCCGTGGACCAGCTTCGTCACTTCGTATGCCAGGACCTCCTTGGCCTGGTTGATCGCCTGGCCCTCCAGAGCCGCGAGGCGATGCACCTCATCCATGGGCAGGAAGGTGAAGTAGGCCAGGAAGCGGCCCACGTCGGCGTCGGCGGTGTTGCGCCAGAACTGGTAGAACTGGTAGGGCGAGGTGCGCTGCGGGTCGAGCCAGACGTTGCCCGCTTCGCTCTTGCCGAACTTGCTGCCGTCAGCCTTGGTGACCAGGGGCAGGGTGATGCCCGCCAGGTCGGCGTTGGCCATTCGCCGGCCCAGCTCGATGCCCATGACGATGTTGCCCCACTGGTCCTGGCCGCCGAGCTGAAGCGTGCAGCCGTGGTGCTGGTAGAGGTGCACGAAGTCGTACGCCTGCATGACCATGTAGCTGAACTCGAGGTAGGAGATGCCGCCGGCGTCGAGCCTGCCGCGCACCGATTCCATCGAGAGCATGCGGTTGACGGAGAAGTGCGCCCCGACCTCGCGGAGCATGTCGAGCCAGGTTTTGGAGGCGAGCCAGTCGGCGTTGTTGAGCAGCAGGGCGTCGGGCGCGTCGGGGGGCAGGTCCGCGGCAGCGGGGGCGGGCAGGTCCGCGGGGGCGTTGGAGCTGGCTGAGGCCAGGCGGATGAAGCGGGCGATCTGGCGGGCGATGGCCTGGGCGTTGCGGTCCACCTCCTGGCGGGAGAGCATTTTGCGGGCCTCGGTCTTGCCGGAGGGGTCGCCCACCAGGCCGGTCGCCCCGCCGATGAGCACGATCGGCCGATGGCCGCAGCGCTGGAGCCAGGCCAGGCCCATGATCGGCACCAGCGAGCCCACGTGCAGGCTGTCCGCGGTGGGGTCGAACCCGCAGTAGGCGGTGACGGGCCTGGTCAGCCGCTGGCGGATCTGCTCATCGGTCCACTGGGCGATCAGGCCGCGCTGGCTGAGCACGTCGAACAGGTTGGCGGTGGGGGCGGTGGTCATGGCGGTCATCGCCCGGTCAGTGTAGCCGATCCAGCGGCCATCGGCAGGCCAAAGCGGGCTGACGTGCCTACAATCGGCTTACCGCCTGGCCGCGGCCGGCTGGGGCCGCAAGCCGCCTTGACGCGCACCGGACCTTTGATTAATCCTGTGACATGGATGGCAAGATCATTGGCGATGGCATCACCTTCGACGACGTACTGATCGTCCCGTCGTACAGCGACGTGATCCCTTCCGAGACGGACGTCTCCACGCAACTGACCAGGCGGATCCGCCTGAACATCCCGCTGCTGTCGGCGCCGATGGACACGGTGACCGAGTCGGCGCTGGCGATCGCTTTGGCGCAGGAGGGCGGGCTAGGCGTCATCCACAAGAACCTGTCGATCGAAGAGCAGGTGCGGGAGGTGGTGAAGGTCAAGCGGTCGGCCAACGGGGTGATCACCGACCCGGTCACCCTGCCGCCTGACGCCCCTTCAAGCCGCGTGCGGCAGCTCATGCGTGAGCAGAACATCTCCGGCGTGCCCATCACGGTCGACGGCAAGCCCGACGGCGAGGTGGTGGGCATCATCACCCGCCGGGACATGATGTTCCTGACGGACGACAGCACGCCGGTGCACCAGGTGATGACCAAGGGCCGGCTGGTGACCGCCCCGCCGGACACGACGCTCCAGCAGGCCGAGGCGATCCTCAACACCAACAAGGTGGAGAAGCTGCTGCTGGTGGACGGCCGGATGCGGCTGACGGGGCTGATCACGATGCGGGACATCGCCAAGATGGCGCAGTTCCCGCTGGCGTGCCGGGATGCGCGGGGTCGGCTGCGGGTGGGGGCCGCGGTGGGGGTGAACCAGCTTGATCGCGTCGAGGCGCTGATCCGGGCCGAGGTGGACGTGCTGGTGGCGGATTCGGCGCACGGGCACACGAAGAACGTGATCGAGACGGTGCGGAAGATCAAGTCGCGTTACGACATCGACGTGATCGCGGGGAACGTGGCCACGCAGGAGGGCGCGCGGGATCTGATCCGTGCCGGGGCCGACGCGGTGAAGGTGGGCATCGGGCCCGGGTCGATCTGCACGACGCGGGTGGTGACGGGTGCGGGGATGCCGCAGGTCAGCGCTATTTTCAACGCCTGCCGCGCTGCCGAGGCGGAGGGCGTGCCGGTGATCGCCGACGGGGGCATCCGTCAAAGCGGGGACATCACCAAGGCGATCGCAGCGGGGGCGTCAGCGGTGATGCTGGGCTCGCTGTTTGCGGGGCTGGATGAGTCGCCGGGCGAGATGGTGATCCACCTGGGTCGGCGGTACAAGGTGTACCGCGGCATGGGCTCGGAGGGCGCGATGGTGCGCGGCTCAGCCGACCGCTACAGCCAGAAGCTCGACGGCCGAGGCAAGCTGGTGCCCGAGGGCGTGGAAGGCCGCGTGCCCTACCGCGGGCCGCTGAGCGATTTTGTCTATCAGCTCGTGGGCGGCTTGCGTGCGGGCATGGGCTACGCCGGCACGCCAACCATCGATGACCTGCGCCGCAAAGCCAGGTTCATCCGCGTCAGCGGCGCGAGCCTGGTCGAGTCGCACCCGCACGACATCACCATCACCCGCGAAGCCCCCAACTACTCCATCGAGATGCGCAGCAACCCGGAGTAGGATGGCGGGGATGGGCGATCGTTGTCCGGGAGGACGCCGGCTTTTCCAAATCACCAATCGTCAATCGCAAGCCGCTAAGGCGTCAGCAGCACCTTGATGGTGGGCGGCTTGTCCGCGGTTTTGAGCGCCTCGACGCCGTCAGCCAGCTTCATCCGCCGACTGATGAGGCTCAGCACGTCCACTTTCTGTGCCGACAGGGCGGCCAGGGCCTCTTCGAAGGGGCCGCATCGGCTGCCGATGATCTTGATCTCGTTGACGACGACGCGGGCCATGTCGATGGGCGGGGCGTCGGCCTGCTGGGCGACGGTGGTCTTGAGGACGATCGTGCCGCGCGGGCGCACCATGCCCAGCGCGGTCGTCAGCCCCTGGGGCGAGCCGGTGCAGTCCACGACGATGTCCTGGTCGCTGCGCAGGCCCACCTCCTCCAGCAGGCGGTGCTTGACGCCCCATTTCTCGCACAGCGCGAGCTTGTCCGGGTGCTTGCCCACGCAGCGGACGGTGGCGTTGAGCTGGCTCATGACCTGGGCGCACAGCAGGCCCAGCCGGCCGTCGCCCAGGACGGTGATGTAAGGCCGGCCCTCGACGGTGATCTGCCGCAGGATCTGGTACGCCGCGGCCAGCGGTTCAGTGAAGACGGCCTGGTCGTCGTCCACGTGGTCGGGCACTTCCAAGAGATTCCGCGTCGGGAGGGTGAACGCCTCGGCGAAGCAGCCGTCGCGCCCCGCGATGCCCAGCACGGTGCGGTGTCGGCAGTGCTCCTTGAGGCCCGCGCGGCACAGGTCGCACCGCCCGCAGACGCAGTTGATCGTCCCCACCACGCGCTTGCCGATCCACTTGCGGCCTTCCTCGTCCGCGGCACTTTCCACCACGCCGACGAACTCATGCCCCAGCACGCCCTGGAAGCCCATGTAGCCGCGGCAGATCTCCAGGTCCGTGGCGCAGATGCCCATGCGCGTGGGGCGGATGAGCACATGGCCCGGCCCCGGCTCGGGCTTGGGCAGGTTCGTCAGGTGCTGCGCCTGTTTGCCGTCGAAGCGGATGGCTTGCACGGGCGGTTCCTTGTTGGCGGGCCGAGGGGTGCGATGCGGGCGCAGCGGCAACGGCCATGCCGCTGCACCGGTTCCATCGGCATAGAGCCCCCCGGACGTTAAACTGAAAGCCCATGCGCGAACCGACAGGACCCCATCATCCGCTTGCCGCCCCGGTACGCCGGGTGTGGGTGCTGGCCAACAAGAAGAAGCGCCCCGTGGTCGAGGCGCTGCGCACGCTGGGGCCGTGGCTGTCGCAGCGCGTGGAGGTGGTGGCGGAGGCCGACGCCAGCCGGCTCGACCAGTCCCAGGCTGACGCGCTGCCCCCGGCGGACCTGGCGCTGGTGCTGGGCGGCGACGGCACACTGCTCCACCAGGCCCGGCTGCTGGTGGACCGCCAGGTCCCCCTGCTGGGGATCAACTTCGGCAAGCTGGGCTTCCTGGCCGAGTTCACCGTGGAGGAGCTTCACCGCCACTGGGACGCCATCGCGCGGGGGGACTGCCGAATCAGCCGGCGGATGATGATCGACGTGGCGGCGTACCCGCCCCGCGTGTACTCGCCGAGGAGCCGGATCGCGCGGGCGCCGAAGGGGCGGTCGCTCCGGACCCCGAGCTGATAGCCGAAGCGGTCGGGCATGTCGCGGTTCTCGG
>DASVCG010000376.1:0-5148 GCA_036381755.1 Phycisphaeraceae bacterium
CCACGCCTTCAATGGGCTGGCCCAGCGCCGCGATCACCCGCGGATCGTTCTGGGCATGCTCCAGCGCGGTTTGATGAACCTCCATCACGCCCCGGATCTGCGGCCAGGCCATGTAGATGCCCCCCAGGCAGCAGCAACAGCACGAGAGCAAGAGCAGCACCAGCGCCAAAAGCGGCACAAACCACTTCCAGTTCCGGCTCCACCAGCTTGGCTGGGACGGTTCCAGCGGCGTGCCCATCGTCGGGTCCGGCTGCATCGTGTCCATCGGGTTATGGCCTCCTCCGGGATGTGATCGCTGACGACAATCCCCCCACGCGGGACAGCCGCCTCATCATAGCCGCCCGCCCGGGCCCTCGGGGCTTAGGCCGCCCCTTGGCAGCAGCGGGGCGGTCAGGCGTAGGCCGCCTGGCGCTGCGTGCCGCTCGCCCGCCTGGCTGCGGCACGCTCTTTGCTTAATCGGGCGATGATGCCGCTGCGGCGGAGCTCCTCCAGGGGGTCCTTGGGCAGGTCGTGCTCGCGTCGCCAGCGGGCCAGCAGGGGCGTCACGTCCGTGTCGAAGGCGGTGCGCAGCGTCCGCTCCGCCGCGACGATGTCGCCCCGCTGCTGCGCCGTCGCCAGGGCTTTGCGGTCCACCAGCAGCGCCTTGGTGTAGAGCTTCTGGGCCTCCATCACCGTCTGCACCATCGCCTCGAGCTTGGGCTTGAGGTTGTGCGACTGGTCCACCATGTAGGCGATCGGGGCGACGCGGCCCTTCTCGAACTCGTACTGGAGGATCTGGTCGAAGATGCGGAAGACGGCGTAGGGGTCGATCGAGCCCAGGGTCAGGTCGTCGTCGGCGTACTTGCGGTCGTTGAAGTGGAACCCGCCGAGCATCCCCTCATCCAGCAAGAAGGCCACCAGATGCTCGATGTTGGCGCCGGGCAGGTGGTGGCCGGTGTCCACCAGGACCTTGGCGCGTTTGCCCGCGTGCTTGCACAGCACGTAGGCCATGCCCCAGTCGGCGATGTCGGTGTGATAGAACGCCGGCTCGAAGGGCTTGTACTCGATCAGCAGGGTTGCCCCGGGCCAGGTGCGTGCCATGCGGTCGTGGATCTGCTTCAAGGCCCGCTGGAGGTGGTGCTTGCGGCGGTAGAAGGAGTCCTGGCCGGGGTAGTTGGTGCCGTCTGCTAACCACATCGACAGCGCTTTGGAGCCCACCGCTTTGCCGATCTGGATGGATTCGAGGGTGTGGTCCACCGCTGCCTGGCGGGCCCGGGCGCTGGGCGAGCAGAACGAGCCGAGCTTGTAGCCCTGGTCCTGGAAGACGTTGGGGTTGATAGCGCCGATCTTCACGCCATGCTTGCGCGCCAGGCGGGCGACCTGTTTGGGGTCCTGGCCCGGCTCAAAGTCCCACAGCACGTGCACCGCCACGGTCGGGCACGCGCCGGTGAGGCGGTGCACCAGCCCCGCGTCGTGGAGCTTCTCTTCGATCGTCGAAGCCGCAGCGTCCTGGAAAAACTTGCCGAACCGCGTGCCCGTGTCGGCAAAGCCCCAACTGGGCAGTTCGATAGCGAAGCGGTCCAGCGCTTGAAAGACCCGATCCTCACGAATCCGATTCATGTTCCGCCCCTTGCGATCGTTCAGGTTGTGGATGAAACCGCCCGCGGCTGATGACGCCCCCGCTACGGGCGAGCCCGGGCGGGCCCAGTGTAACCGCAACCCCCTAATCCCTTAATCTCTCTTGTTTTCTCTGGGCCGAGGCGCCTGGGGGATTATCCGCGCCTGCCGTCTGCCCTCATTCCGGGGGCGGGGGTCCGGGGGCTGCCGTCTATTTTGGGCGGTCCCATAGATTCAAGTTGTAATAGTTCTAAAATAGGCAGTTGAAATGGGACTCATTCTATACTATTTTAAGAGTGACCCGCCTTGAGCGAAGCGGCAGGGGACTGCGATGTTTGGCCTGAGCCGGAAGACCGATTACGCGGTGATGGCGCTGGCCCGGCTGGCGGCTTGTCGCCGGGAGGACCCCGCTGCGGTGCTCAGCGCCCGGGAGCTGGCGAAGGCGGACGGGCTGCCCGCGGCGCTCTTGGGCGGGCTGCTCAAGGAGCTTCAGCGGGCGGGGATACTGACCTCCCGGCGGGGCGTGCGGGGCGGCTATGCCCTGGCGGCGGACCCGGAGCAGATCCGCCTGGGCGACGTGATCCGGGCCGTCGAGGGGCCGCAACTGGTTCAACTGGTCGTGTGCTGCGGCAAGGACGGCCAGGTCAGCCAGGTGGACGGCTGCCGAATCATCACTCGCTGCCCCATCAGCCGGGCGATGCGCCGCCTCAACCGCCAGTTGGGGCGGTTCCTGGAGCAGATGACCCTGGCGGAACTGCTGGCCCAGCCGGCCCACGCCGCCTAATCAGCCCGCCCGTGCTGGATTACACCGGGCGGAGGAACATGGACCATGACGACAACCGCTGACACCATCCAGACGCTGGCCAGGCGCGAGTACAAGTACGGCTTCGTGACCGACATCGAGGCCGAGTCGGCCCCGCCCGGCCTGAATGAAGAGATCATCCGCTTCATCTGGACCAAGAAGGGCGAGCCCGACTGGATGCTCGACTGGCGGCTCAAGGCCTACCGCCACTGGCAGACGATGCAGGAGCCCACCTGGCCCTTCCTGCCCTACGGCTACGGGCCCGTCGACTACCAGGGCATCATCTACTACTCAGCGCCCAAGCAGGCCAAGCGTCCCAAGAGCCTGGACGAGGTGGACCCCAAGCTGCTGGAGACCTACCAGAAGCTGGGCATCCCGCTGGCGGAGCAGAAGATCCTGGCCGGCGTGGAGGAAGGGACGCCCGCGGTGGCGGTGGACGCGGTGTTTGATTCGGTCTCCGTGGCCACCACCTTCAAGAAGAAGCTGGCTGAGGCGGGCGTGATCTTCTGCTCGATGTCCGAGGCCATCCGCGAGCACCCGGACCTGGTCCGCCGATACCTGGGCTCGGTGGTGCCCTACTCGGACAACTTCTTCGCCACGCTCAATAGTGCTGTGTTCAGCGACGGCAGCTTCGTGTATGTGCCCAAGGGCGTGCGCTGCCCGATGGAGCTGTCCACCTACTTCCGCATCAACGCGAAGAACACCGGGCAGTTCGAGCGCACGCTCATCATCGCGGACGAGGGGGCTTACGTGAGCTACCTGGAGGGCTGCACCGCCCCCCAGCGCGACGAGAACCAGCTTCACGCCGCGGTGGTGGAGCTGGTGGCGATGAAGGGCGCCACGATCAAGTATTCGACCATCCAGAACTGGTACCCCGGCGACGAGGAGGGCCGAGGCGGCATCTACAACTTCGTCACCAAGCGCGGCGCTTGCCGGGGCGAGGGCGCCCGCATCTCCTGGACGCAGGTGGAGACCGGCTCAGCGATCACGTGGAAGTACCCCAGCGTGATCCTCCAGGGCGATTCGAGCGTGGGCGAGTTCTACTCGGTGGCCCTGACCACCGGCCGACAGCAGGCCGACACCGGCACGAAGATGATCCACATCGGCAAGGACACCCGCAGCACGATCGTCTCCAAGGGCATCTCCGCCGGCCGTGGGCAGAACGTCTACCGCGGGCTGGTCAAGGTTTTGCCCGGCGCGACCGGCGCGCGGAACTTCACCCAGTGCGACTCGATGCTCATCGGCGACCGCTGCGGCGCTCACACCTTCCCCTACATCGACGTGAAGAACCCCACCGCCTGCGTCGAGCACGAGGCCACCACCAGCAAGATCGGCGAGGACCAGCTCTTCTACTGCCAGCAACGCGGCCTGGATGAGGAAGAGGCGGTCGCGCTGATCGTCAACGGCTTCTGCAAGGAAGTCTTCAAGGAACTGCCTATGGAGTTTGCTGTCGAGGCCACCAAGCTGCTGAGCATCAGCCTCGAAGGCTCCGTGGGGTGATGAGGAATTGAACGATTCAGCGATTGGGCGAGGAGGAGAAGGATCGAAGGCTTCTCCGGAAAAATCGCCAATCGCCGATCACAGAACCGCTCAACGAACGAGGATGAAGAAGATGGCTGAACCGATTTTGGACATTCGCGACCTGCACGCCAGCGTGGAGGGCAAGCCGATTCTCAAGGGCTTGAACCTGACGATCCACGCTGGGCAGGTGCATTCGATCATGGGCCCCAACGGCTCGGGCAAGAGCACGCTGGCGCAGGTGCTTGCCGGCCACGAGGCCTTCGAGGTGACGCAGGGCCAGGTGCTCTACCGCGGGCAGGACCTGCTGGCGATGGAGGCTGACGAGCGCGCCCGCGAAGGGCTGTTCCTGGCGTTCCAGTACCCGGTGGAGATCCCCGGCGTCAGCAACATGCAGTTCCTCAAGGCGGCGCTCAACGCCCACCGCAGGCAGCGTGGCCTGGGGGAGGTCAGCCCCGTCGAGTTCCTCCAGCTTGTCAGGCAGAAGGCCCAGCTCGTGGAGCTGCGGGAGGAACTGCTCCGCCGATCGGTCAACGAGGGGTTCTCCGGCGGCGAGAAGAAGCGATACGAGATCTTCCAGCTCGCCCTCCTGGAGCCGCAACTGGCGATCCTCGACGAGACCGACTCGGGCCTGGACATCGACGCTCTGCGCATCGTCGCGGATGGCGTCAACGCTCTGCGCGCTTCGGACCGCGCGTTCCTGGTCATTACTCACTACCAACGCCTGCTCAACTACATCGTGCCCGACTTCGTCCACGTGCTGGTGGATGGCAGGATCATCAAGAGCGGCGGCAAGGAGCTGGCCCTGGAGCTGGAGGAGCAAGGCTACGCCGCCTTCGACAGCCCCCTCCAGACCACAGCGCCCTGAACGACAGGAGAGGGCAGGGGGTAGAGGGCAGGAGTCAGAGGGTGTATCGCAACGGTTCGCAAAGCCGCGCGATAAGCGACAGCGGCCGGAGAGCGAAAAAAGATCGCAGATTCAGGCCATATTAGGGATGTGACGATGACCGCAGCGACGACCGCCAGCACGACCACGCACGACCCAGCGGCCCACTTCCAGGCGCTGGCCCGGGCGCAGCTTGAAGCCGACGCAGGGCCCGCCTGGCTGATGAAGGCTCGTCAGGCCGGCTTGTCGCGGCTGACGGAATTGGGCATGCCCACGCTCAAGGACGAGGAGTGGCGGTTCACCAACCCCGCCCCTTTGATCAAGCAACCTTACGCGCTGCCCGCGC
>DASVCG010000377.1:0-3792 GCA_036381755.1 Phycisphaeraceae bacterium
TCCAATTGACCAACATCCTGCGCGACCTGGCTGAAGACGCCCAGCGGGGGCGGATCTACCTGCCCCGCGACGAGATGGAGCGGTTCGGCTATAGCGAGGCCGACCTGCTGGCCGGTCGGGCTGATGAATCGTTCGACCGGCTGATGGCCTTTCAGATCGAGCGGGCGCGCGGCTATTACGAGCGGTCCTCAGGACTGGAGGAGCGATTGAGCGCGGACTGTCGCGCGACCAGTTGGGCGATGACGCGGATCTACCGCGGCCTGCTGGAGCGGATCGCGCGCCAGCCCAGGATGGTGCTGCAAAAGCGGGTGCGGCTGGGCAGCGTGCGGAAGCTGAGCATCGCGGCCCAAGCGCTGTGGCGACGGGGCCGGCCGGGCTGATCGGGCTGATTCCACCCCCCGCTTGCGCGCATCTACCAAACCCCGCTAAACTCTTGCCCGATGAGCACCGGCCCAACCTCTAGTAGTGCACAGGGCGACCCGGTGGTGGTCGTCGGCGGCGGGCTGGCGGGAATCGCTGCAGCGATCCGCCTGGCCCAGCACCGTATCCCCGTCACGCTGATCGAGACGCGCAAGCGATTAGGCGGGCGGGCCACCAGCTTCGTCGATCCCGCCACCGGCGACGTGCTGGACAACTGCCAGCACGTCCTGATTCGCTGCTGCACCAACCTGCTGGCCCTGTACCGCCAACTGGGCGTGATCGACCGCATCACCTGGCACCGGGCGGTTTACTTTGCTGACCGTCAGGGCCGCGTGGACCGTTTGGAAGCGGAGGACCTGCCCGCGCCGCTGCATCTTTTGCGGCCGTTGCTGCGTTTCCAAACGCTGACGTGGCGCGAGAAGCTGGCGATCGGGCGCGGCATGCTGGCGATCCTTCAGGTCAGTCGGCTGACGCGTCAGACGCTCTACAGCATCAGCTTCGCCCAGTGGCTGGGGCGCAACCGCCAGCCAGCGGGGGCGATCGAGAAATACTGGTCGCCCATCGTCACGAGCGCCTGCAACGAGACGATCGACCGCATCGCTGCGGGCTACGCCATTCAGGTGTTTCAGGAGGGGTTTCTCGCGCACGAGGCGGCCTACGAGGTGGGTATACCGCGCGTGCCGTTGGTGGAGCTGTACGAGGCGGCCTGCCGCAAGCTCCACGCGGTGGGCGGGCAGGTGCTGCTTTCCACCAGCGCCCAGCGGTTCCTGATGGATGGCGGCCGTGTCGTGGCGCTAGAGCTTGCCGACGGGCAGACGATCACCAGCGAAGCGTTCATCAGCACCGTCCCGTTCGATCGGCTGCTCAAACTCGCGCCGCCCGAGCTGCTCGAAGCCGACCCGCGCTTGCCTGGCCTGGAGCGGATCGAGGTCAGCCCCATCATCGGCATTCACCTGTTCTTTGAGTTGCCTGATGGGCAATCGGTGATGGACCTGCCGCATGTGGCGCTGATGGAAAGCCCGCTGCACTGGGTCTTCAACAAAGGGGTTCGAGCGCCGGGGAACTGCTCCGCTGAGGTCTCACCCGAGCCACCTGATCCGCAGCGGCCCGTGCATCACCTGCACGGCGTGATCAGTGCTGCGCATGAGTTGGTGGACTGGCCAGCGGATCGGCTCATCGCCCTGGCGACGGAGGAAGTGAGGCGCGTGCTGCCCAAGGCCAGGGATGCCAGGCTGGCGCACGCCCGCGTGGTCAAGGAAAAACGCGCCACCTTCTCCGCCCTGCCGGGTGTTCATCCGCTTCGGCCGGGCGCGCGCAGCAGCGCAACTAACCTATACCTGGCCGGCGACTGGACCGACACCGGCTGGCCCGCCACCATGGAAGGCGCCACCCGAAGCGGCTACCTGGCCGCGGCAGCGGTGCTGCGCGACCGCGGGATCGACCCAGGCCCGCCCCTCATCCCCGACCTGCCCCCCACCTGGCTCTACCGCGCCTTGTCGGGATAAAGACCGGAGGCAGCCCCCAGTGGGCGCACGGATGGAACTGCATCCAATAGCCCGCCCCCAACGGGGCGCGGCTGGAGCTGCATCAAAACGCGGGAGCACATCAAAGGCAGAGGTACATTTATAAGCCCTCTCCCCCGCTTGTGGGGGAGAGGGTAGGGTGAGGGGGCCAAGCTCCCAGTAGAAACAGACAGCAGGGCTTAGCGGACGCGCTGGATCATGCACCCCTTGCTGCGGGTGGCGACGAACGGCGGCTCGGCGCCCTGAATCACCGCCTCGATCGCCGGCTCCAGGTATTGCTCGTCCATGTGGTAGACATCGTCGATGCCCACCGGGGGCTTCTCCACGCCACCCTTGTAGCGCAAAATCCCCTCGGCGTCGATCACGAACATGTGCGGCGTGGTCCGCGCGGCGTAGAGGTCCGCCACCTTGTTGCCCTCATCCTTCAGGATCGGATAGGGCATGCCCACCTCTTCGTGATAGGACTGGAGTTCCTCCACGCTTTCGGTGCGGTTGGCGTTGATCGCCAGGAAAACCACCTCCACCGCCTCCTGGCCCTGCGCCTTGGCCGCCTGGGCCCGTTCCTCATGCTTGCGGGCCAGTTGGTTGAGGTGCGGCTGATAGGCGCGGTCCCACGGGCAGACGCGGCTTTGGAAGTGCAGCACGACAATCTTGCCGCGGTAGTCGCTCAGGCGGTGCGTGTTGCCTGCCAGGTCGGCCAGCTCGAACGCCGGGGCCTCCTGGCCGATGGCAGGCGGGGTCTTTGCCGGGTCGTCAGCGGGCTTGTCCTGCGCCCAGGCCAGAGGAGCGAGCATCACGGCAACCAGAGCCCATGTCGATCGCTGAATTCTCACTGGCATCATCGGCCTCCTTGGATGGAAAAACGGTCACGGCCGGAGCACCCCCCGACCTAGGTGAATCATTGTAACGCAGCGGGGGAGCTTGACGCGACAGAACATGCCGGCGAGCGAGCGTGCTAGAATCGTCCTACATGGCCTCGGTGACGGTCCGCCACCTGACGAAGACCTACCGCGTCGCCAGCAAGCAGCCGGGGCTGCTGGGGACGCTGCGTCACTTTATCCGCAGGCGGGTGCGGGACATCCACGCGGTGCGCGACATTTCTTTTTCCATCGATCCCGGCGAGATCGTGGGTTTTTTAGGCCCCAACGGCGCGGGCAAGACCACAGCGCTCAAGATGCTCACGGGGTTGATCCAGCCCACCGCCGGCCAGGTGCAGGTGGTGGGCCACGTGCCCTTCCGACGCCAGGCGGCGTTCCTCCGGCAGATCACGCTGGTCATGGGGCAAAAGCAGCAATTGATCTGGGACCTGCCCACGATGGACTCGCTGCGGATCAACGCAGCGGTGTATGAGATCCCCCCGGGCGATTTCCGCCAGCGGGTGCGGGAGCTGTCGGAGCTGCTGGAGCTAGGCCCGGAGCTGACCCAGCCGGTGCGCAAGCTGTCGCTGGGCCAGCGGATGAAGGCTGAGCTCCTGGCGGCGCTGCTGCACCGGCCCAAGGTGCTGTTCCTGGATGAGCCGACGCTGGGCCTGGACATCAACGCCCAAAGCGCCATACGCGGCTTCCTTCGCCAATACAACCAGCGCCACGGCGCAACCATCCTGCTCACCAGCCACTACATGGCGGACATCACCGCCTTGTGCCCGCGGGTGATGCTCATCCACGAAGGGCGGCTGATCCACGACGGCAGCCTGGAGGGCATCGTCGAGCGGTTCGCGCCTTATCGCCAGGTCCGGGCTGAGCTGCATCAACCGATCGACCGTCAACGGCTGCGCGGACTGGGCGAGATCGAATCGCTGGACGGGCGCGTGGTGCAGTTGCTGGTGGGGGTCGGCGTGCTCGCCGCCGCG
>DASVCG010000378.1:0-6067 GCA_036381755.1 Phycisphaeraceae bacterium
AGCAAACCGGCCCGACCGCAGTTATTCCCCCGCTAGAACATACTTATGCCCGCAGATCAACGCCCTACTCAAAATCAAAATACCCAAACGGACGCTCCGCCCACCACGGTTCTCCCCCTGCTGGCCGACCCGGAGCATTACCGGGCCTGCCCGTGGGATTTGACCGTTGACCACGACATGCGGGCGTACTGGATTGACCTGTTCCGCGGGCATTTTCCATCGCTATTGGAAGAAGCGCTGCGCGAGGCCCAGGACCGCGGGGAGGGCTTGACGTCCGCCCAGCAGCGGGCCGCCCAGGCCCAGCGGGAGTTCAACGCTTACCTGGACCGGATGAGCAACCCGCAGCACCACCAGGGCCGGCTGACTATCCTGGACATCTGCCTGGAGCGCGAGCGGGTGCTGCGGCGGGCGAAGTTTGATGATCCCTACCGACTCGCCAAGGCCAGGGAAAACCAGGCGTCGCTGCCGCTGTTGCCATCCGTGCTGGCGGAGTTGGACGCCCTATCAGCCGATCGGCGTGAGGTGGAGGTGATCCGCGGGGTCTTTGCGGGCAATATTTTTGATCTGGGCGCCACGCAGACCGCGGCGCTCTTCCAGAACGGGCAGCGGGTTTCGTTCCAGACCAGCCGGCAGGAGCTGCGCCCCCGGCCGTGGCTGGTCGACGACCTGGACGCCTGGCTCGACCGCATGAATCAGCCGCCCCACCGCCTGGCGCTCTTGTTCGTCGATAACGCCGGGCCGGACATCATCCTGGGCATGATCCCCCTGGCGCGCCACCTGCTCCAGCGGGGCACGGGCGTCATCCTCACCGCCAACACCACCCCTTCGCTGAACGACGTCACCCATCAGGAGCTGACGGGCCTGATCGACCGGGTGGCGCAGTTCGATCCGGTGATCGGCGAGGCACGGACCGACAACCGCCTGCGCCTGATCGCCAGCGGCAACGGCGCTCCGCTGATCGACTTATCGCGTCTTTCACCCGAATTGGTTCAGGCGGTGGAGCAGGATCTGCCGGACCTGGTGGTGCTCGAGGGCATGGGCCGGGCGATTGAGAGCAACTTCGACGCCCGCTTCACCTGCGATGCGCTCAAGATCGCGATGATCAAGGACCCCGGCGTGGGCCAGAAGCTGGGCGGGGAAGTGTATGACCTGGTCTTCCGCTTCGAGCCGGCTTCCGGATCAGCCTAAAAAAGCGGCTTGTCAGTGGGCGTGGCGAGCCGCTGCCACCAGAGCACGGGCGCGGGCCCGGTCGCGGTCGCGGACCTTGGCCTCCTGCTCGTTGCCTGCCACGCGGGCCTGGGCTTCCTTGAGGGCGGCCTCCGCTTCGGCCGGGTCGATCGATTCGGGCGGCTGGGCCTCTTCCGTGAGCACGGTGAGCCGGTCGTCCTTCATCTGGGCGAAGCCCCCACCGATGTAGAAGAATCGCCGGCCGCCCTGGGCCAGGTCCATCCGCATCATGCCGTAGCCCAGCTTGGCCAGCAGCGGCGCTCGGCCGGGCAGAAAGCCGATCTGGCCGTCCCAGGCCGGGACGGTCACGTGCGTCACCTCTTCGTCCAGGACCTGGCTCTCAGGCGTCACCAGCGTGCAGCGGAACGTTCCAGGCATAGCGGCCTCCCACGCGTGAGCCCCGTATCGTAGAAACGCCTCAGACGGTGTCAAACCCCGCGGGGACGGGTCCGCAGCGGGGGCTCGCCGGCGGAGGCGGCGGATCACATCTCCAGCCCCAGCCAGGGCTCGACGCACATCGCCAGGAGCATCGCCAGGGCGATGCCCACCAGGCCCAGCCAGAACCCCGCGCGGGCCATCTGCGCGGGGGTGACGTGGCCGGTGGCGATGGCGATGGCGTTGGGCGGCGTGGCCACGGGGAGCATGAACGACCAACTGACCGCGATGGTCATGGGGATCACCAGGGCTGGGGGGGCGATGCCCAGCCCCGTCGCCGCGGCGGCCATCACCGGCAGGAGCGCCGCGGTGATGGCGGTGCTGCTGGCCAACTCGGTCAGCGCCTTGGTGAGCACGAGCACCGTCAGCACCACCGCCCACCGGGGCCAGCCGGCCAGCGCCGCGACGCTTTGCCCGATCGCCTCGGCCACGCCCGTGGCCTGGATGGCCGAGGCCAGGCTCAGCCCCCCGCCAAAGAGGATGAGGATGCCCCAGGGCAGCTTGGCCGCCTGTCGCCAGGTCAGGGCGAACAGGCCTCGCCGGGGGTCGACGGGGAAGCCAAAGAGCACCATAGCTGCGCCGATGGCGATGGTGGTGTCGCTGACGCCGGCCAGGGGCGCCCCGCCGCTGGGCAGGCGGAGCGATACCAGGATCGGCCGCGTCACCCACGCCAGCGCCGCAGCGGCAAAGACGGCCAGAACCACTTTCTCGCCGCGGGACATGGGCCCCTGGGCGGCCAATTCGCGTTGGATCATCTCCCGCCCGTTGGGCAGCGGCGGCAGGCGGATGGGAAACAGCCACCGCGTGAGCATCCACCAGGCCAGGAGGAGGAACACCGCCGCCAGGGGGATCGTGGCCATAAACCATCGCGCCAAACTGATTTGAATGCCGTAGGTACGGTCCAGAAACGCAGCGAGGATCAGGTTGGGCGGGGTGCCGATCAGCGTCGCGACCCCGCCGATCGACGCGGCGTAGGCCACCCCCAGCATCAGGCACACCGCGAAGGGGAACGGTTGATTGGGCGGAGGCAGTTGGTCTGGGGCGGACCGGGCCAGCTCCTGCCTCACCAGCGCGATCACGCTGATGGCGATGGGCGTCATCATGACCGTGGTGGCGGTGTTGGACATCCACAGGCTCAGGAAGGCGGTGGCGATCATGAACCCGATCACCATGACCGTCGGCCGCGTGCCCACCAGCAGGACCAGCCGTAGGGCGATCCGCCGATGCAGCCCCCAGCGCTCCATCGCCAGGGCGATCATGAACCCGCCCATGAAGAGAAAGATGAGCGGGTCGGCGTAGGGCAAGGCGGCCTGGGCGATGCTGATCCGTCCGCCGGTGAGCACCGGCAGGAAGGTCACGGGCAACAGGGCTGTCACCGGCAGGGGCAGCGCCTCGGTGACCCAAAGCACCGCCATGAACAGGCCCAGCGCCGCGACGATGCGGCCGTCGTGCGGCAGCCCGCTGGTCAACTGGCCTGCTGCGTCGCGCGTTTCGGGGGGAATGGCCAGGTAAGCCGCTGCGGCCAGGGTCGGCGCCAGGATCAGGCCGATCCACATCGCCCGGATCGACCGCACCTCGGTGGGCTCATCGCCCGCGGTGAGCCGCGTGCCGGCCCGGTGCTGGTGGGGTGATTCGACGTCGGAAGGGGATGCCGCCAAAAACCCACCTCTCCCACCTCTGATGATAGCTTGGAGCCGGGCGTCGGCTACCGCGTGCCCAGGCGCTGGCGGATCAGCTTCGCCCGCGCGACGCGCCGTGCCGCGGCGTCCATCTCCTGGCCCGTGAGCCGCTGAAGGTGGGCCGGCTGAGTCAGCAAAAACAGCTCGTTGATCTGGCGGATGCTCACGCGGTCGAGCCGACCCAGGTTCACCCCCAGTCGCAGGTGCGACAGGAGCGAGAGCACCTCGTCGGTGCCCAGCACGCGCGCGTGGGTCAGGATCGCCCAGGCGCGCCAGACTTTATCGTCGAGCTGCGCTTCGCGCTGACGTAAGAGCGCCTGACGGGCCTGCTGCTCGTAGGCGATGATCTGCGGGACGATGGTGTGCTCGAAGTCGGCCAGGATCTCCTGCTCGCTCTTGCCCAGCGTGGTTTGATTGGAGATCTGGTAAAGGTCGCCCATCGCCTCGGAGCCCTCGCCGAAGAGCCCGCGGACGGCCAGGTGCATGTCGCGGGCGGCCCGGCGGACCTTCTCGATCTCGCCGGTGAGCTTAAGCGCGGGCAGGTGAAGCATCACGCTGACGCGGATGCCCGTTCCCACGTTGGTGGGGCAGGCGGTTAAGTAGCCGAACCGCCGGGAGTAGGCGAAATCGAGCCGCTCCTCCAGGAGGTCGTCGATCCGCTCGATCTGCTCGTAGGCCTCGGTGAGCTGCATGCCGCTGCGCAGCACCTGTACGCGGAGGTGGTCCTCCTCGTTGACCATGATGGCGAAGGTCTCGTCCGCATCCAGGGCCACGGCACGGGGCAGTTCGTCGCTGGCGCTGGCGTGCTGACGGCTGATGAGGTGGCGCTCGACGAGCAGTTGGCGGTCCAGCATGGGGCTGTGGGGCAGATCCACCCACAACACGTTGTCAGCCAAGCGGTTGCTGACGATCTGCTCCCGGCAGCGGTCGAGGATCTCGTGGCGCTGTCGGCGGTTGGCGCGGTTGACGAAGGGGAACCCGGCCAGGTTGCGCGCGTAGCGGATCCGGCTGGAGATGACGATGTCGCTGTGCGGCCCGGCGCCGCGCAGCCACTCGCCTGCGTGCTCGGTGATCTGCCGCAGGCTCACGCCTTACCCTCCTGCTCGAATCGGCGGATGTCGTCCCGCAGCCGCGCCGCCAGTTCGTAATCCTCCGCTGAGACGGCCTCATCCAGCCGCTTGCGCATCCGCGTCAACTGCGCCTGGCGCTGCTCGCCGGCGCCGGCCCTGCGCGGCACCTTGCCCACGTGGTGCGAACCGCCTTCGTGCGCCCGCTCCAGCAGCGGGCTCAGCGGCCCCTCGAACGCCTTGTAGCAACTGGGGCAGCCCAGCAGGCTGCTCTGGCGGAATTGGGAGAAGGTCAGCCCGCACTCGCCGCAGGTCAGCTCCAGGCTTGCCTGTGTCGTTCCCCCGCCGCTGTGCAGCTTGACGAAGTTGGTCAGCAGCTCGTTGATGGGCGTATGGGCCGCTTTGACGGAAAGACCATCTTCCGCCGCGTGCAGATCGCACAGGTGCTTCTCGATCTTCTGCCCCTTGACGATCTCCACCGAGTGGTGCGTCGCGGGGCGGTCGCAATGGTCGCACTTGCGTTTCACAGCGATGGGTCCTCGCTGAACAACTCTCGCCCGATTCTAGGGTTGCGCCGCAGGTGATTCAATCCTCATCCGGGGCGTGGCCGAGCCGACCCAGCCGCCGGCCTCCTCATCGCCCGCCGGCTTGCCGCCGCGTCAGGGGCGCAGCAAGGGGCCGCGGGCGTCTATTTTTATTTTACTCTCCCAGGCGAGCGGCGACGGTCCGACCAGCGGGCGCGTGTGCCTCAACCGCTGCCGGGCCGGGCTCCAGCCGCCCCTTGACCGTCAACAGCACGTTGCCGCTGCCGCTGCGGAAGCCCTCCAGATCAAGCGTGACGAAAAGATACCCCGCCTGCTTGAGCCCCTGGATGACCCGTCGGCGCAGGGCGTCGTCCTCCATGAGCCGGCTGACCTGATCCCAGGGCAGCTCGACGCGGGCGACCTGCTCATGATGGCGGACGCGGAACCCGGCAAAGCCCAGCTCGCGCAAGGTGTTTTCCGCCTGCTCGATCTGTCGCAGGCGCTCGAGCGTGACCGGCGTGCCGTGCGGGATTCGGCTGGCCAGGCAGGGCGAGGCGGGCTTGTCCGCGTTGGGCAGGCCCAGCAGAGCCGCCACCGCCCGCACGCTGGCCTTGTCCAGACCGGCCTCCCAAAGCGGCTGAATCACCTGCGCCTCCCTGGCCGCCTGCAAGCCGGGGCGATGATCGCCCAGGTCGTCCAGATTCGCGCCGCTGGCGATGTAGGGCACGTTCAACCGAGCCGCCAGTGCGTGCAGGCGGGCGTACAGGTGCGTCTTGCAGAAGTAGCAGCGGTCGCCCGCGTTGCGTTGATAGTTGGGGTCGTCCTGCTCGTCAACGGGGATTTCGATGAGGTCCAGGTCCAGCCGGCGGGCGAGTCGGCGGGCCTGCTCCAGCTCGTGCCGGGGCAGCGAGGCTGAGTCGCCGATCGCTGCGGGGGCGTTGGCCTGGCCCAGCGCCTGGCGGGCCGCATAGGCCACCAGTGTTGAATCCACCCCGCCGCTGAAGGCGGTGAGCACCCGCGTCCTCGGGCGCAGCACCCCCAGGAGCTTCTCATAGAGGCGGTGGGCCTGGTGCATATCGACGGCTTGCGTCATAGGGAAGGCCATTCTACCAGCACCGCCATTGAGCCGGATCGT
>DASVCG010000379.1:0-8061 GCA_036381755.1 Phycisphaeraceae bacterium
GATCGCCCGCGGGTCGCCCTGGGGCGTCGCGTCGTCCACCTGCCGCAGCGCCGCCAGCTCGGACGCGAACGCGACGTAATCCTTGCCGACGCGGTAGCACAGCGGCTTGATGCCCACCGGGTCGCGCGCCAGCAACACCGCCCGTCGGCCCACATCCACGATCGCCAGGGCGAACATCCCCCGCAGCCGACGAAGGCACGCCTGCCCCCACTGCTCATAGGCGTGAACGACCACCTCCGTGTCGCACCGCGTGGCGAAGCGATGCCCCAGCGATTCGAGCTGCTGTCGAAGCTCGCGATGGTTGTAAACCTCGCCGTTGAAGGTGATCCAGACCGTCCCATCCTCGTTGGACAAGGGCTGCTGCCCGCCGGCCGGGTCGATGATCGCCAGCCTGCGATGGCCGATCGCCACCGGCCCGCGCACGAGCAGGCCCGAGCCGTCAGGCCCGCGGTGCTGCAGCGCGTCGGTCATGCAGCGGATTTCCCGCTCGTCCACCTGCGCCGCTCCGGGGCGGATGATGCCAGCGATTCCGCACATACTCGATGCTTTCGTTCAGGAGGATCGATCCGCCCCCAAGCGCTCAGCGCACCGCGATCGCGCACAGGTGCGGCCCCGGCACAAGGCGCTCGCTAAACGCCCGCGTCTGTGGGAACGGCCGGGGCGCTAGCCGGTCCATCGCGCGGTTCGCCGCTGACCGCAGCACCCGCCACGCCAGACGCGGGCTCAGGTCCCGCCACCGCGGCAGCGTGTCGCGCTGAAACTCCCGGAAGTTCAGGTCCCGGCAGAACACCACGCGCAGCCCCTGCGATTCGAGCAATTCCCGCATCGACGCCGCGTCGAACGACCGCAGGTGCTGCACGCTGTGAAATTCGCTCTGGCAGAACGGGCAATACACCATGTTCTGCGTCAGGTCCTCGTCGAACGGCGTGGTGAACATCGCCATGCCCCCGGGCTTGAGCAGCCGCTTCACCTCCCCCACCACCGGGGCTAAAAGCTCCTGCGGCAGATGCTCCAGCGTCTCCAGGCACGTCACCACGTCGAAGGAAGCGTCCTCATAAGGCACGGGCGGCGTATCGGCCTGCACGATGCCGCGCCAGTTGGCTCGCCCGGCGAACTTTTGCTCGACCGTGCGGATCGCCTCCGCGCTGGCGTCGAGGCCGCAGCATTCCACCGGCTCATCGAGCAGATATTCGAGCAAAAACCCCGGGCCGCAGCCGTAGTCCAGCACGCGCCCGCGCAGCCGGCCGGTCCACTTCAAAAACGCCACCAGCCCCGGCCCGACCTGGTAGGTGAAGTAGCGGCGCAGGTGATGCGGCTGCGAGCCCCAGTACGTCCAGAGCCGGTCGATGTGCTCGCGCTGCCAGTCGCTGGCCCGCCTGGGGATCACATGGTTCACAAGAGTTCTCCCGTTTGATCTCACCCGGCCAGTCGATTCACCATCGCCGACCGCATCACCTCCACGATCAGCGCGCTGCCGATGGGTCGGCTGCCCACCGGCTCCAGCCACGGCACGTCCGGGTCGGGCAGGTGATACAGGCACACCTGGCTCCATTGCCTGCGCAGCCGGGCGACCCAATCGCCCAGCGGCATGTCCGCCAAGAGGACGGCGCGCGGCGACGCATCCAGACACGCCCGGATGCTGCGCTCCAGCGCGTCGGCGTCCCGGTGCACCTCCAGGCACACCGCCAGGTCGCATGACGCCGGCTGCGGCCCGTCGATCGTCACCAACTGTCGTGACCGATCCACCAGCGCCAACTGCGCAAAGTGCGCGTCATAAGGCTGGGCCACGCCGATCTGCTGCGCCGGCCCGATGAGCGTGGCGACCGCCCAGGCCAGCGCCCCGCGGTTGATGCGGGCGCGATGGGCGGCCTGGCTGTGGTCGTCCTCAGGGAGCTCATCGTGGACGACCGCGTCGATCTTCATCCCCAGGTACACCCGCTCATCCAGCGGCTTGTCGGGCGGCTGCGGCCGACCGCGTCGCTTCTGCTGCGCCAAGGCCAGGCCCATCTGGACGCGCACCATACCGGCCTTGACGCGGTCGCGCATCGTGCGCCTGGGCAGGCGGTCGCTATCGGCGCTGCGCTTCGCTGCGCCCCACGCTTCGAGCTGATCGCGGATGCGTTGCCAGATGCGCGTGGGGTGGTAGTCGCGCCAGAACCGCTCATACCCCCTGCGGGCGATCTGCTGCCGCTCGTGCTCGTGGGCCAGGTAGTAGCGCGTCGCGTCGATCGCCTCGGGGATGGTGTCGAACCCCACCGCCTCGCGGCCCAGCTCAAAGAGCTGGCCCAGGCCGGTCTTGTTGTCCGCGATCTGCATCACGCCGTAGCCGGCCAGTGCGAGCAGGCGCTGGTTGATCGGCCCGGTGGAGTTGTGCACGTTCCAGCCGATGCGCGCCTGGCGATAAAGGCGGTCCAGCCCCGCGTCGTCGATTCGGCCGTTGGGCCAGCCGTCGCCGTAGCAGGCCGCCTGGGGGAACGCGCGGACCAGCGCATCAAGCCGATCGCGCCGCCAGGCGTTGCGCTCTCCGCACAGCACGATGTCCACGCTGCGCCGCTGGGCGAACAGCATCGGCTCCTGATCGCGCGGGGGCGCCTCATCGGGCGAGACGAAGATCGGCAGGTGCGCCAGCTTCGAGCACCCCCACGCCTCGTACTGGTAGCGCGACGCCAAATTCCCATAAAACACCGCGTCGAACGCCGGGGCCACGGGGCGGCTCAGGCCCGCGCTGGCCTCCGGGTCGTCGAAGCAGCAATACACGTTGAAGGTGGGCAGATACCGCAAAAACTCCGGGTGCACGTTGGCGCCGTTGTAGACCAAGAGCACATCGCACGACTGGGCCGCCTCGCGCAGCCGCTGATACATCCGCATCAGCTTGGGGTGGCGCGTGCGCCACATGTGATGAAGCTGGAGCCAGGTCAGCCGCGGGCCGGGCGGGTCCAGCGTCACGCCGAAGGTTTGCACCTCCAGCCCCGCGGGGGCCGCCTGGGCGATGCGCTGATACCGGCGGTCCACCCCGGGCGCGTACACCAGATGAGCCAGCAAAATCCGCATCACCGCCTCCTCTTACGCCGCCAGTCCACGCGCGTAGCCCAATTCCTCCATCACCTGCCCGTGCAGACGCCAGAACATCGCCTCCAGTCGGCGGGGCATCTCCTGCCGCCACGCGCCGGCCTTCCCCTTGCGAAAGAATCGCGGCGACTTGCGGCGAAACTCGTCGAACGCGGGCAGTGGCTCCAGGCACTTGGGCGACCAGTGACACCCCACCGCCGCCAGCGCCCGATCCACCTGGCCGATCGGATCCGCGACCAGGTCCTCGTACCGCACGATCACCGTCAGCGCCGAGCGGTCGCACCACTGCTTCACGTGCCGGCTCCACCCGCCGAACTGCCGCGGCGAGGTGATCAGGTCCTCCAGAATCGACTCCCACCCGCAGCGGCCCAGCAGCCGACCGATCCAGCGGCGCGAGCCGAAATGCCGCGTGTACCACGCATGCGACACCAGCGCGTCGCGCCCGTCGCGCACGAGGTAAATCGCCGGGTTGGTGTCGTGCGGCGGCTCGTGCGTCTTGACCAGATACACCTCCTCCGCCGCTGCCATCTGCTCCAGCGATGCCTCCATCGACTGGTTGCCCACCACCTCGCCGACGCCCTCGCGCTCCAGTTGCGCATCGCCGTACACCGAGCAGGTGTTCACGCCGTAGCGGTGCCGCAGCACCGTGCGAAACAGCGTGTTGCCCGACCGCGGATAAGAAGCCAACCAGATGATCATGCGTATCCCGCCTTGCTGTGGAACCTTTAAGCAGCCGACCTTGCTGCGCACCGCTGAATCGACCACTCTAGCCGCGGGCACACCACCCCCGGCCAGCGCGCTTCGCCCAGCTTCGACCCGTGATTGCCCACGCCGTCGACCCGCAGCTTCAGCACATCACCCGTCTCGATCAGACACCGCTGATTGGGGATGCCCGCCCAGGCGCGGATCAGATACCCGCCGTTGTTGAGCAGCCCGCCGGGGATCACGCAGCGCGAGGTGTACCGCCCCGGCTGGCGGTGCGATGCGTCGCGCTGGGCGTGGTCGGTGGTGGTGAAGGCGGTTTCGCCCGCCGCGGTGCGCACCTGAACCACCCAGCGCAAGTCCGGCACGGGGTGGGTCAATTCATAAGTGATCGCCACCGCCACCGGCTCCTGCGGCGTAAACGCTGCGCGGGGCTGTCCGTCGCCGTCCGCCAGCTCCAGCGCCAGCAAGCGCAGCGGCGAATCACCCGCAGCATCCTGCGACCAGCGCACCTGCGCCGCTTCCTGCACATTCTGGTTTTGCCGCTGAAAGTACCGGGCCACGACATCAGCGCTGTCGCCGATCTCCACCACCCGCCCCGCTTCGAGCAGGATCGCCCGCTGGCACAGCGACCGCACCACGCTCATGTTGTGGCTCACGAACAGCACGGTCCGCCCGCCTTCGCTGGCCATCTGCCGCATCCGCCCCAGGCAGCGCTCCTGGAAGGCCGCGTCGCCCACCGCCAGCACCTCGTCGATGATGAGGACCTGCGGGTCCAGGTGCGAAGCCACCGCGAACGCCAATCGCACGCGCATGCCGCTGGAGTATCGCTTCACGGGCGTGTCCAGGAATTTTTCCACGCCGCTGAAAGCCACGATCTGATCGAAACGGGCGCGCACCTCCCTGCGGCTCATGCCCAGGATCGCGCCGTTGAGGTAAATGTTTTCCCGCCCCGTCAATTCCGGATGAAAGCCGGTGCCCACCTCCAGCAGACTCGCCACCGGGCCGCGCAGCACCACCCGCCCAGCAGTGGGCGGCGTGATCTGCGCCAGGATCTTGAGCAGCGTGCTCTTGCCCGCGCCATTGGGGCCGATGATGCCCACCGCCTCGCCCGGCTCCACGTCAAAGCTCACGTCGCGCAGCGCCCAGAACGCCTGTGCCTGTGGCACCCGCGGCGCTCTCGGCGCAGCTTGCCCCCGCCAGCGAGTCAACCCCGCGGCCAGCGCATCGCGCAGCGTGCGGTCCAGCGAGCCGGCCTGGCCCAACCGGTACTGCTTGCTCAGGTTTTCGACTTGAATGGCCGGCTGCGCCATGCGCGAATCCTCAGGCCACCAGTTTCAGATCCGCCGCCGGCCGCCGGGCGTACACCAGCAGCCGCCCGACGCCGCACGCCACGCGCTCAAACCGATCATCACTCCCCAGCGCGTTGTGCGCCGCCGCTGCCACGCGGGGCAGCGACGCCCAGCGATCACGAAACACCAGGTAACCCGACGGCTGAACCAGCTCCTTAAGCCACGCCGCCTCACGCTGGGTGAACACCGAGGGGTGACGCGCGTCGATCACCACCAGCGCAAACCCGCCGCGCAGGCGCGGCAGCACGACGGCAGGCGGCTCAGGCAGCAGCACCACACGATCGCGCAACCCCTGCCCTTCCATCAGCCGCTCGAACCCCGCCAGGCTGTAGGCTCGCTCGTCAGCGATCTCGTCAGCCAGGCCCGCGGTGTGGAACGGTTCGCAGCACCACAATCGACCCTGGCCTTCCCTGCGGCGCAGCGCCGCGGCCAGCAGCAGGCTCAACTGGCCGCAGTACGCCCCCACCTCCAGCACATCGCCCCCAGCCCGGAAGGCAAAGCCGTAGAGCATCTGCGCTTCGTCGATGGTCAGCCCGCCGGGCACACCCGCTGCCGCGGCGAAATAGGGATCGCCCGTGTGCCGGAACTGCGCGCCGTGCCAATACCGCGACCAGCTCGGCCACAAGCCGGGCACGCGATGCGCCAGCCGCCAACCCAAGCCTTCCACCGCCCAGGTGATCCAGGCTGGCATGCCCCTGGCCACGTTGTTGACGTTCCGTGTCATCGTCCGCTCCCGACTCGCCTCAAATCACGTCCGCCAGCCGCTTATGCACACGGGCGAAACACCCCGCAGCCACCTGCCAGCACGCCAGTGCCGCCAGCAGCGAAACCGCCCACATCGCCATCGGCACCGGCTGCGACAGCATCGCCGCCCGGCAGGCCTGGATCGGCCCGTACACCGGGTTCATGCTGAGCACCCACTCCCACCGGGGCGACACCGGCAAGGGGTAGACCACCGGCGTCAGAAAGAACCACACCTGAAGCAAGAGCGGCACCGCCAGCCGCAGGTCGCGGTACGTCGCCGTCATCGCCGCCAATAGCGTCCCCACGCCCAGGGCCGCCAGCGCGATCGACGCCCCCGCCAAAGGCAGCACCACCGCCGCCTGCCAGGTGATCGAGCCTTGCCAGATCAGCCAGCCCAGCAGCACCGCCCCCGAGGCCGCAAAATCCACCAGCGGCGCGCCGATGGCCGACACGGGCAGCACCAGCCGCGGGAAATACACCTTTTGCAGCATGTGGGCGTTAGCCAGCAGGCTGTTGCTCGCCGCGGTCGTCCCCGCGGCAAACAGCGTCCAGGGCACCAGCCCCGCGTAGGCGAAAAGGGCGTATGACCCCTCCACGCGGGCATCGAGCCCCAGGAGCCAGCCGAACACCACGCTCGCAGCGACCATCAGCGCCAGCGGCTGAATCACCGCCCACGCCGCGCCCAGCAGCGTCTGCTTGTAGCGCACCTGCACGTCGCGCCAAAGCAGCGTCCAGGCCAGCCCGCGGTAGCGCCAAAGCTGCCGCCAGCCCACGCTGACGCCGTCTTTGGGCGTGATGACCGTGGCCGGCGTCTCTTCGACGCCGGACAGCCCCCCGATCCGCCATGACCCTGGCGCAATGGACAACTCCGGGTCTCCCGATTCCCCGCCTGGCCCCCAACACGCAGCAGCCGGCCGGCCCTGATCGGCACGACCGCTACAAACGGCAAAAGGGTTATCGTCGGAACCGCCCCCGGTCTTAATCAGCCCCGAAAGGCGAAAAATGCCACCGGCTTCCCACCGGGCTTCCACCGCCCATACCGGCAGCGGTGCTCCCCAGCGTGCCCTGAAAGGCGAAAAACATCCCCCTGCTCTCAGCGACGCATCGCCCACCGATGGCACATCTATCGTACAATCAATGATTTATGATTTTTGACAGGTAATTTTCCGAGCCCTGCTGTCTGCCCCCTGCCCCCTTGAAGTTATCGGCCGTTCAGATCCGCCATGATGCGCTGCACCAGGGGGGTGTTGGCGGGGGGGAAGGCGTAGGATGCCAGCTCGTGCGGCCGAACCCACCGCCACTGGCTGACCTGGAGGGGTTGGGGTTCGCCTGTAACACGTTGACAATAAAAGGGAAAGATGCGGACGTGGCCGTGGTCGTAGCGGTGCTCCAGGGTGGGGATGGGATGGGTGACCTGGATCTTCACACCCAGCTCTTCCTCAAATTCGCGGGCCAGGCACGCCTGGGCGGATTCGCCCGGCTCGCACTTGCCGCCGGGGAACTCCCAATACCCTCCCAGCACGCCCTGCTGGGGCCGCTGAGCGATCAGCACCCGCTGACCGTCCTGGTCCTGCTCCACCAGCACGCCGATGGCCACGTCGATGGGGCTGTTGGGCCTGTTCACCAAGCGATCCTTTTTTGCGGTCCGGGCGTTGTCCCAAGGCATTGATCAGCCATCCTTTAGCCCCGATTCGGGCGGTTTGACACCGCCTCGATGGGGGCGGGGCCGGATTGGCCGCGTAAATTATAAGATCAATACACAAATAGATTTAAATTAATTGACAAATCGCCCTCTTCCTTCGTTGACACGCTTGGAAAGCAGCCGATACGATAGAAGCCGACGTTCGCGGTCACCCCAAAACTTGCAAGCCGTGGCGCGCCTCCGCCCACAGGATCGGAGCCCTGTGGCGGAGGTTTTTTTATCCGCCTGCGCTGCGATTGCTGAGGGTCGATTCATCCGCGCCCCGATCCGCTGATCCTCACCGACACCTCCAAGCCGTTGCCCACCGGCACGCCGCAGCTTCTAAGCTCGGGATGCTGTCGCAGGTGCGCGATGAAAGACGCCAGCTCATCCGCGTGCGTGAGCATGTTGTCGGTGAGGATCACCGCGTGCGACGCCAGCTTGGGCCACACCGCCTGAAGGTAGTCGAAGCATTGGTCCTTGACCGCGTCGATGAAGACCATGTCGAAGGGC
>DASVCG010000380.1:0-7511 GCA_036381755.1 Phycisphaeraceae bacterium
GATCGCCCCTGTTGCTGATTGCTAGGGAGGACGTGCCGCATGAACCGCCGTTCCTTGGCCGCCCTGGTGGTGTTGAATGTGGCCCTGCTGGCCGCGTTGATCGTGACGATGCTCAGCCCCGCGCCGGCGCAGGCGCAGCTCGGCCGCGCGGCTCACCGCTACCTGATGATCGCCGGCCACAGCGCTGAGCGGGCCAACCAATCGGTGGTCTACATCATTGACCTGGACACCTCGCAGATGGTCGCGGGGGTGTTCAACTCCGCCAACAACACCTTCGATTTCTTCGCCGGCCGGACGATCGTCAACGACATCCGGGCCGGTCTGCCCTCGCGCTGATCGAGGAAGGTGGAACCCAGGGAGCCTGCCGCCATGAGCCGTATCCAGCTTGCCTGCGTGAGCCTGATCGCCTCGGCCTTTGTTCTGGCCGGGCTGCTGGTGGTGCAGATGGGGTCGCGGCTGAGCAACCCGGCGCACGCCGAGCTGGTCATCACCCGCGACGACTTCACTCTTATGACAGCCCAGACGCGCCGGGATGAAGAGGCGCTTTTCGTGCTCGACAACGTATCGGGCCAGTTGCTGGTCTACCGCACCAGCCTGCCGCCCCGCAGCCGGCTGGAGCTGGTGGGCGTCCAGTCGATGCCCCAGCTCTTTGGCCGCGCCGGCGGCAGCGGGCGGGGTGGCGCGCCCAGCGACGGCCAGCGTTATTGATCGCACCCAACAGCGGGCCGCGAAGCCGCATAAGCTCCCGCCTCCCCCGCTTCTAGCCTTGAGGATTGGACCTGATGATCCAGCATGGCTGCGACGCCGTGGCGGACCGCATCGCCCAGCTCGCCCGCCAGGTCCTGGCCGGCGATGCCCTGGACCGCGATGAGGCGCGATGGCTCACCGGCGTGGCGGGCGACGACCTTTACGACCTCTTCTACTGGGCCAACAAGATCCGCATCCGCTTCGTGGGCAGGCAGGTCAAGTTCTGCTCCATCGTCACCGGCAAGCTCGGCGCCTGCTCGGAGGATTGCCACTACTGCGCCCAGTCCAAGCACTACAAAACCCACGTCACCCCCGCGAAGATGAGCGTGGAGGAGATGAGCGGCGCAGCCCGCGAGGCCCTGCGCAACGGCGCCAGCAGCTTCGGCATCGTCAACTCCGGCCGAGGACCCACCGACCGCGAGCTGGACTGGCTCGAGCCCTTCTTCCGCCAGACCGCCCAGGAGCACCGCATCCGCCCCTGCGCGACGCTGGGCGAGCTGCGGCCCGACCAGGCCCGCCGCCTGCGCAGCATGGGCGTCGAGCGCATCAACCACAACCTCGAAACCAGCCGGCGGTTTTTCCCCCACATCTGCACCACGCACACCTACGACGACCGCCTCCGCACGATCCGCGCCGCCAAGGACGCCGGGCTCTCCATCTGCAGCGGGGGCATCTTCGGCATGGGCGAAGACTGGGAAGACCGGCTCGACATGGCCTTCGAGCTGCGCGAGCTGGGCGCGGATGTGATCCCCATCAACTTCCTCAACGCCATCCCCGGCACGCCGGCCTACGGCGCCACCACGCCGCTGGAGCCGATGGAAGCGCTTAAGATCATCGCCATTTTCCGCTTCCTGCTGCCCGATCGCGAGCTGAAGGTGGCCGGCGGACGTGAGAAAATCCTGCGCGACCTGCAAAGCTGGGTCTTCTTCGCCGGCGCCAACAGCTTCCTCATCGGCAACTACTTGACCACCTTCGGCCGCTCACCACGCGACGACCACCAGATGCTCAAGGACCTGGGCCTGAGCTTCCTCACCTACGACGAGGTGGAGCACGCGGCCGACCCCGCCGCCGCGACGCTGTCCGGCCCGGGCCACCCCGCGCGCGGCTCGATCAACCTGATGTCCCGCAGGCCCGGCGCGCTGGTCGCTTTGCCCGTCCTGAACAGCGCTGCGGAAAAATAAACCACTCACCTATCGAAAATCATTCGCCGTCATCACGCCGCGGTGGGCTTGATGTGCGTGCGGGGCATGAAGATGCGGACGCAGTTGCGGCCGGCGGCCTTGGCGGCGTAGACGCCCTGATCAGCGGCTTTGATCAACTGCTCGACGCGGCGGAAGACGCCGGCCTCGTAGGTCGCCACGCCGATGCTGGCGGTCACGTGCAGCGGCTGACCGTCGTCGGGGAGCACCGTCGCGGCCTGGATCTGGGTGCGGATGTGCTCCGCCAGGAGGGCAGCGGCCCGGCGGTCGGTCCGAGGCAGCACGATGGCGAACTCCTCCCCGCCGTAACGCGCAGCTAATCCTCCTTCGGGCGTCAACTGCATCAGGAGCTTGGCCAGCGTCACCAGCACACGGTCGCCCGTGGGGTGGCCGTAGGTGTCGTTGAACCGCTTGAAGTGATCCGTGTCCAGGAACAGCACGCTCAGCGGCCCGTCGCCCTCGACGGCCTTGTGAAACTGGGCTGAGACGAACTCATTGAACTTGCGCCGGTTGGCAGCGCCGGTGAGCGAGTCGGTGCACGCCTGGAGGGCCAGTTGGCGGTTCTGCTGCTCCAGCTCGCTGGCCTGCTTCTGGTTCTGGAGGGAGATTTGCAGCAGCGCTTCGTTGGCGCGGGCTAAAAGCTCATCGGGGTTGCCCAGCTCGCCGGTGGGCAGGTCGAAGAGGCGGCGCATCTCGTTGGTGCCGCTGTGGATGGTGCGCAGCAGGGCCTGCGCCTCCTCGGGCTCGATGCCCACCCACTGCTGCGCCAGGCGGCAGAAGGCCTCCAGGGCCTGGCCGGGGTTCTGGTCCATGAACACGTCCGCGACGCGGTTGCCCAGGGCCACGCAGCGGACCAGGTCGATCAGGCTGACCTCCGTGACTTCTTCGGGCGATTCGTGGTGGCGAACCGGCGCGATGAGCTGCGGCGGCAGGCCCCACTTCTCAGCAAGCTTGGCGCCCACGAGGGTATGGTCGATCCCCAGGGCCTCGGTTTCGATGGATCGCAGCCGGGCGTGCACGCCCTCGGTCTGGCTGATGAGCTGGTCGTACTCCTGGCCCAGGGCCTGGCTCAGCGCGAGCATGCCCAGGTCCTGGAGGAGCCCGCCCAGGAACGCCTCCTCCTGCTGGGGCAGGCTGATCCGCTGGGCCAGTTGGCGTGCCGCGGTGGCGGTGTAGAGGCTGCGCTTCCAGAAGGCCATGGGGTCGAAGCCCTCGCCGCCGGCGTTCTTGATGTTGCCTACCAGGATGAAGCCCAGCGCCAGCGTCTTGACGCTGCTGAGCCCCAGCACGACCAGGGCGTGGCTGACGGTGCTCACCGCGTGCGTCTGGCCGTAGAAGCTGGAGTTGACGGTCTTGAGGATCTTGCTGGACAGGGCCACGTCGTGCTGGACGATGTGGGCGATCTGCTTGAGGTTGACGTCCTGCCGCTGAACCAGGTCGATCACCTCGAGGGCCACCGTGGGCAGGCTGGGCAGCCGGGGCGAACGGAGCACGCGGTCCAATAATGCTTCGTTCATGGTTGCGCCCCAGGCGGGCACGAGCACAGCCCGTGCCGGCGGATCTTCCAGCACGCCACGCTATGGCGCCTTGCTGCAGGCTGGGTGCCTGTAATGCTGATTCCATCGTCCGGCGGCCGGCCACACTTGACTACCCAGACGCCCCAGCCTGCCCATATGTGCAGCGCCCCGCGGGCGCGGGACCGGCGCCTGCCGGCTCTGGCGGCCCCTTTTAAAGCCGATTGAAGCCTGCCGGGGCCGGCTTACCGCCCGAAACGGGCCAGGAGATCGATGATGCGGGGCTGGTCCGGCTCCAGCAGCAGGCTCTGCCGCCAGGCCTCCAGCGCCTCATCGCGCAGGGAGTGGTCTTCCCGGTTGCCCTGGAGGTAGAGCGTCATCAGGCACACGCCTACGCCGTTGAGCGCCGCGGTGTCCTGGGCGTCAAGCTGCTGCGCCTGGCGGTACTGGGCCAGCGCCTCCTCGAAGCGGCGCATCTTGAACAGCGCCAGCCCTAACCGCTCGTGCGCGGTGGAGCTGGGGCTGCGGCGGATCAGCAGCTCCAGCACGTTGATCGCCTGCTGGTAATTGTCCAGGTGGATATGGGCGTCGGCCAGGCCCAGCAGCACCGGGTCGGCCAGCTCGCCCAGCTCAGCGGCCTGGCGGTAGGCGTCCACCGCCTGGGCGTACTGGCCGGTGAGGCTGTAGGCCGCGGCCAGGTTGCACCAGGCGGCCTGGTTGTCCGGGTCGATCTGCGTGGCGCGCAGGGCGTAGGGGATGGCCTGCGCCGCCTGGCCTAGCTGCAAATAAGCTGAGGAGAGGTCGCGGTTGGCCTCGAGGCTGTCGGGGTTGATCGTCAGGGCGCGCAGGTAGATGCGGACGGCCTCCTCGATCTGCCCCATCAACTGCCGAACCAGCGCCAGGTAATAGTGAGCCTGGAAGCTGTTGGGGTCGGTCTCGACCGCCCGCTCGTAAGCGCGGCTGGCCAGGTCGTAATCGCCCCGGCTGCGGTAGATGTGGCCCATGCCCAGGTGGGCCTCGAGCAGGCGGGGGTTCTCCTCCAGCGCCAGCCCGAAGGCGGCCAGGGCTGAATCCGTCAGCCCCTGCTGGAGGAACACCTCGGCCTCAGCCATCAGGACCTGGACATTTTCCTCCCGCTGGGCCGCTGGGTTGAGCCCCTGGCAACCGCCGATCACCGCTGCGGCCGCCGCCCAAGCGATCGGGATGATCCGGGTGCAGCGCATGTGTTTCAACCCTTCCTGAATCGAGCTAGAGTGTGGTCTGGTCAAGCTAGAGTGTGGCCTGGGGGCGGTCAAACGCCGGGGCCGGCCGCCTCATCGTACAATCTATCGGCCCCGCCTGCCGGTGCTGGATCACGCATGAGAATCGCCCTGGCCCAGATCAACCCCACCGTCGGGGATATCGACGGCAACGCCCAGCAGATCCGCTGCGCCCTGGACCGCGCCGCCCAGGAGGGCGTCCAACTGGTGGTCTTCCCCGAATTATCCATCATCGGCTATCCGCCCAAGGATCTGCTGCTCAAGCCCAGCGTGATCGAGGAGTGCGTCGAGGCGGTGGAGGACCTGGCCCAGGCGTGCCGGGGGGTGGCCGCGGTGATCGGCTACCCCTGCCCGTCCGACCAGCCGCGGGGCAGGCCGCTCTACAACGCCGCGGCGTTGTGCATCGACGGCCGCATCGCCCACCGCCACGTCAAGAGTTTGCTGCCGACCTACGACGTCTTCGACGAGCAGCGCTACTTCGAGCCCGGACCGCGCATCGACCTGGCGGCGCTGGACGGCTGGCGCGTGGGCATCAGCATCTGCGAGGATCTGTGGAACGAGCAGCACATCATGGTCCGCCAGCTCTACCACGACAACCCCATCGACGAGCTGGCTTCGCGCGGCGCGCAGATCTTCATCAACACCGCTGCCTCGCCCTTCGTCGTGGGCAAGCACAACTTCCGCCTCAGGCTCATGGGCTACGTGGCGAAAAAGCACCGCCTGCCGTTGCTCTACTGCAACCAGGTCGGCGGCAACGACGAGCTGATCTTCGACGGCAACTCCTGCGCGTTCGACGCCCAGGGCAACCTCATCGCCCACGCCAAGGATTTTGAGGAAGACCTGCTCATCGTGGACCTGGAGCCCCAATCAGCCGCTGAATCGGCCGCGGCTGCGCCCGCTCCGCCCCGTCGCCGGGGCCGGCTCGAAGAGCCGCGCGAGGGCGTGGCGTCGGCGTACGCGGCGCTGGTGCTGGGGCTGCGCGATTACTGCCGAAAGTGCGGCTTTGGCTCGATCGTGCTGGGGCTGAGCGGCGGGATCGACTCCGCGGTGGCCGCGGCGCTCGGCGTGGCGGCGCTGGGGCCCGAGCACGTGCGCGGCGTGGCCATGCCCAGCCGATTCTCGTCCCCAGACTCCCTGGCCGACGCGAAAGAGCTGGCCCAGCGGCTGGGCATCCGCTTCGATGTCATCCCTATCGAGCAGCCCCACGCGGCCTTCGAGGAGCTTTTGGCCTCCTTCTTCGCCGGCCTGCCACGCGACACCACCGAGGAGAACCTCCAGGCTCGCATCCGCGGCATCCTCCTGATGGCCTTCTCCAACAAGTTCGGCTCGCTGCTGGTGACCACCGGCAACAAGAGCGAAGTGGCGGTGGGCTACTGCACGCTCTACGGCGACATGGCCGGCGGGCTGGCGGTCCTCAGCGACGTGCCCAAGACGATGATCTACAAGCTGGCCCGCTGGATCAACGAAGACCCCGCTTCGCCCCTGCGCCAGCGCTTCGGCGGGCCGGTCATCCCCGCCAGCAGCATCACCAAGCCCCCCAGCGCTGAACTGCGCCCCAACCAGACCGATCAGGACACCCTCCCGCCTTACGACATCCTCGACGAGATCATCGAACGCTACGTCGAGCGGGAGCAGTCGGCCAGGCGGATCTTCATGGAAACAGGCTTCGACGCGTCGCTCGTGCTCGACGTGGTCCGCCGCATCGATCAAAACGAATACAAGCGCAAGCAGATGCCCCCCGGCCTCAAGATCACCAGCCGAGCTTTTGGTTTTGGCCGACGCATGCCCATCGCCCAGCGCTACGACGCCCAGCGGAGCCTGCGCACCTCCACCCGCGTCAAGGCCATCGAGCCAGGCAGGTAGGCAGAGATCGGGGGCAGCGGGCAGGCGCGGAAAACCACAGAGGCGCAGAGACACAGAGAAAGACCAAGAGGGCTTAGGGGGTTCAATCATTCAGCCCTCTCCCCCACCTGTGGGGGAGAGGTCAGAAAAAGGTCTCCGCGGTCGTTCTTTCTCTTCCCTGCCCCCTGCCCTCTATCTTCTTGGCAGTCTGTTTTTTCAGCTCCTTCGGGAGGGCTGGATTTGCCCGTTGCCGGGCTGCTACGGCACAATGGCGGCATGCCGGCGCGTCGGGGGGAGGGGGATGAGTCGCCAGCCGGGCTGTTCCAGCGTGCTACACCATGGGTAAGTCAAGCCAGCGCGTCGTCGTGATGGGGTTGGGGCGCTTCGGCGGGGGCGTGGGCGTGACGCGGTTCCTGGCCAAGCGGGGCGACCGCGTCCTGGTGACCGATCAACTGCCCCCCGATCAACTGCGCCAAAGCCTGGCGCAACTGGCGGACCTGCCGGGCATCGAGTACCGCCTGGGCGAGCACCGCATCGAGGATTTCACCCGCGCCCGCATGGTCGTCGTCAACCCCGCGGTCCAGCCGCAGGGCAACCCCTACCTGGACGCGGCCCGCAACGCGGGCGTCCCGCTCACCAGCGAGATCCGCCTGCTGGTGAGCCACCTGCCCCTGCCCCGCCTGCGCATCATCGGCGTCACCGGCACCGCGGGCAAGAGCACCACCACGGCGATGATCGGCCACATCCTCCAAAAAACGCACGGGCCCGACCGCGTGCACGTGGGAGGAAACATCGGCGGCTCTCTATTGGAGCGCCTGGATCGCATCGGCCCCGACGATTGGGTGGTGCTGGAGCTGTCCAGCTTCATGCTCGAAGGGCTGCGCGAGGATGGCTGGTCGCCCCACGTCGCGGTCATCACCCACTTTGCGCCCAACCACCTGGACTGGCAC
>DASVCG010000381.1:0-5398 GCA_036381755.1 Phycisphaeraceae bacterium
ACGCGGTGGCGCGCAGCCGCTCGAGCTCTTCGGTGAGGTTGCCGTTGGTCAGCTCGATGGGCAGCGTGGGGTGGTCCTGGATCAGCGGCACGAGCCGCTCCATCAGGATGGAGGGGTTGAGGCCGCGGGTGGCGGGGATGCCCGGGCGGTCGTCGGGGAACCGCTTGCCGTACACCTGCACCTGGATCTCACCGCTTTGGCGCAGCGGGTCGAGGATCTCCAGCACCTGCCGCTCGACGAAGCCCCGCCGCTCCTCCACCACGACGATCTGCCGGCACTGGCGGGCCAGATCGACGACGAGCTGCTCGTCCAGCGGGTAAGGCATGCCGACCTTGAGGATCGGCAGCCGGCCGGTGAGCTTCAGCTCCGCCAAAGCGTGCGCCAGATAGGCATACGCGACGCCCGAAGCGATGAACCCCAGGGGGACGACCTCGCCCTTGTGCGGGCGGTGCAGGATGCGGTTGACGCCCAGCCGCCTGGCCGCGGCCTTGACCTGGACAAAACGGTCCTCCATCTCCAGCTCGCGCTGCCAGGTGCGAGGCGGCAGCAGCACCGTCTGCTCCAGGTTCGGCTCGATGTCCTTTTCGTAGGAAAGGGCCCGCTTTTGCAGGGCGCTGAAGGTGGGGTAGCGGTTGGGGAAGCACTCGACGGTGCCCCCGCCGTCCGCGGTGGTGACCGTCAGGTCGTAGCCGACGTAGATCCGCCCCGCCTGGCCGATCTTGAAGGCCAGGTCCACCCAGTCCTTGACCTCCTGCGGGCAGGAGGGCTCCAGGATGGGCATGCGGACGTGCTCCGCCAGGAAGCGGGAGTCCGCGGGGACCTGGGTCGAGTCGCTCCAGGGGTCGTCGCCGACGACGATCAACCCGCCTGAGTCGCCCTGCGTGCCCGCCAGCACGCCCAGGGCCAGGGCGTCGGAGGCCACGTGCAGCCCCACCGACTTGAAGCAGGTGATCGCCCGGCAGCCGGCCATCTGGGCGCCGTTGACCATCGCAACCGAAAGAGCCTCGTTGTTGGCGATCTTGGCGACGATGCCGTGGGCGTGCAGCAGCGGGCCGATCGATTCGAGCACGTCGAAGAAGCCCGCCACGGGCGAGCCGGGGTAGCCGGTGAGCAGGTGGACGCCACCCGTGGTTTCCAGAGCGCCTTTTACCAGCAGCTCGGTCCCGGTGAAGATGGCGTGCCCCGCGTCCTGGATGAAGCGTGGGTCAATGTTCATGGGCTGGAATGTTCGATGCTCTGGGGGTTAGTTAGGTGGTTCCGTTGCGCCAGCCCGCGGGGTGTGCTTCTGTGCCATCATGCCCTCCATGGCAGGTGGCAGCGGCATGAGCGGCGAGCAGCTATTTGTTGGGGGCCCCTGGTCGTGGGGATCGCTGCCGTCCCGCTTATGCCCCCCGCGGGTCTCCCCCTCCGGATGAGTGAAGGTCGAAATCCTGATTTGAAATCCATTATAAGACATAGCCGCCGGGGGCACCAAAGCGTTTTACCCCCGCCCCCCTGCTGGCCCCGGGATCGGGCCCTGACTGGACCACGCATGATGGCGAGCCACGTTCCACCACCTGAGCACCGCCCGCGGGTTGTGATCCGCGGGGTGGGGCTGATCACGCCGCTGGGCCATTCCGCCTGGGCCACGTTTTCGGCCCTGCTGGCGGGCAGGCATCTGGCTGATCGGGCCTCGGCGCTCCCGGAGGGGGTGGAGCCGGTTTCCCTGGTCCGTGCGCTGGGTGCGGTGAGCGTGGCCCAGCACGCCCCGCAGGACCCGACGGTGGAGCTGATCGACCGGGCGGGGCGCGAAGCGGCCTGCATGGCCCAGGTGGACCTGGCCGGCCTGCCAGCGTGGATCGGCACCAGCAAGGGGGCGATCACCGCTGACGGCCCTGCTGTGCTTGGCCCAGGCGGGATGCATCCTCCCCGCCAGCGGGCGCGATCTGGGCCCGCGCATGGCGATCAACCCCTGTCGCCGGGCCATCCCCTTTGGCCGATCGACCCGGCAGCCGTCGCGTTAGGTCCGCATGGATACTTGACTTATCACATTCGCCAGCGTCTTGGGCTGGGCTTAACGAAGCATGTCGTCGCCGCCTGCGCCTCGAGCCTGGTCGCGCTGCACCAGGCCCGGCTGCATCTGCTTCATCAGCCCGACAGCCCGGCACACGCCGCGGTTCTCACAGCGGAAGCTTCGCTCTTGCCTTGGTTTATTCACAGCTACCGCCGACTGGGCGTTTTGCCCCCGCTGAGGCCGGACGCCTACCGGGCCTTGCCGTTAGACGAGGGTCGGCAAGGGTTTATGCTCGCTGAAGCGGGCGCCGCGGTGGTGCTGACCCGCCTGCCGCCCGGCCGCGAGCCTGAGCCGGGCCAGATCGAGCTGATCGACACCGCCATCGCAGCGGAGGGCTACGACCTGATCCGCCCCGCACCGGGGATGTCGGCTCTGCGACAGGTGGCCCATCAACTCCTGGCTGGGCGAACGGTTGATTTGATCCACCCCCACGCACCGGGCACGCCCGAGCACGACGCGGCGGAGCTGGCGGCCTACTCGCCACACCTGTCAGCGAAGGGCGGCTGCGATTATTACGCTTGTAAAGGTGCGTTAGGACATGGCTTAGGCGCTGCGGGGCTGACGGCACTGGTGGTGGCCTGCCTGTGTCTCCAGACGGGCAGGCGTCCGCCGATGCCCTGGCTCACCCGCCCCCTGCCGGGCGTGAAGGGGCCAGCGCAGCCGTGCCGGCGAAACGGGACGCAGGCTGTCTTTGCCGCTGGGTTCGGCGGGCATGTCGCGGGGGCGGTCATCCGCCGATGGTGAAAAGGTAAAAAGGCGGATCATCAGCCGCTGCCGCGTCGCGGCTCGCCCCCGATGCGCCCCGCGGGCAGCGGTTCGCCCTTGGCCCCCATCACCTCATCTTTTGCGCATGAGGATGGTGGCGTCGTGGCCGTGCTTGAAGTAATCCTGCCGAAACTGCACCGAGCAGGTTCGGCGGGTGGCCCAGTCCAAGAGGCGCAGGGCGTCGTGCCTGCGGGCTGGGAGGGCCTGGGGCGGAGCGCCGGGGCCGGCACGGTCGGAAAGGAAGTTGAAGATCAGCGACTCGCCCGCTGCGGCCCAGGCGGCCTCCAGCACGCGCATCGCGGTGTCGAAATCCATCGTGTTGAGCGTGCCGGAGATCACGATGACCTGCGGCTGGCCGATGGCGAGCAGTTCCGGCTGGGCCAGGAAATCGCCGCAGTGGAACTGGGCGCGGGGCAGGCCGCGGCTTTGGGCGAAGGCGATGACGCTCGCCAGGCCGTCGACGCCGATATACTGGCCGTAGCCGATGCCGCATCGCAGCAAAAAGGCGGCCAGGTCGCCTCGGCTGCACCCAGCGTCGAGCACGCGCTTGCCCGCGAGGAAGACCATCTGGGTCAGCACCTCGAACCGCCGACGCTGCGAGCGCGGGCTGGCCCAGAGCGTGACGCCGAAGCTCGAGCCGTGAACCTCGTGGGCGTCGCGGTAGGGAGCCAGGTACGCGTCCGGGGCGTCGGTGGGCATGGCCCAATTATGGTAGCGATTGCATGGAACCGCGCGCCGCGTGCAGCGGCGGATCAAATGGTTATCCTCTGGCTGCATGGAGCAGACCTCGCCGCCCCCCTGGCTCGACAAGCTGCGTGGCCGGTTCATCGTGTTCGACGGGCCCGACGGCAGCGGCAAGACGACGCAGTTTCATCGGATGAGCCGGCTGGCTGAGGCCGCGGGCGTGCCCGTGTGCCCGGTGCGCGAGCCGGGCGGGACGCCCGTCGGCGAGCAGATCCGCAAGCTGCTGCTGGAATACCGCGACGACGACCACGGCCAGATGGACCTGCGCTGTGAGATGCTGCTGTTCATGGCCAGCCGGGCGCAACTGGTGGCCCAGCGGATCCGCCCCGCTCTGGCGGAGGGGCAGCTTGTCCTGGCGGACCGGTTCATCAGTTCCACGCTGGCCTACCAGGGCGCCGCGGGCGGGCTGGATCGCCAGGAGATCCTGACCGTGGGCCAGGTGGCGCTGAGCGACTGCTGGCCGCACCTGGTGGTCATCTTCGACGTGGACGAAAAAACCGCTGCCAGCCGGCTTTCGCCCCTCCTGGACCGCATGGAGCAAAAAGGGGCGCAGTACCACCGGCGCGTTCGGCAGGGATTCCTCGACCAGGCCAAGGCCGACCCCGCCCGCCACCTGGTCATCGACGCCACCGCGGACCCCGACACGGTGTTCCAACGCCTCCTGCACGGGCTTGAGCACAAGCTGGCGGCCAATGCCTAGCGCCCGCTGCGGGCGGAGCGCAAAAGTGCACCGCTCGATTGCCGAGCCGGCGGTGGCCGATGAAACAAAAGGCCCCGCAGGGGGTTCGGCACGGGATAGGCGCGAGGGGACGCGGGGCGGGTGTGGATCCGGGTCGGTCAGCGGTCAAGGAGACCGATCATGTGGGCGCGCATCAAGGCGGCGATGGGGCTGCTGGTCCTGCTGGCAGTCGCATGGATCGGCTATCACCTGCTCAAGGGGCAACTGGCGGTCGAGATTTACCGCCAGCAACTGGCAGCGGTGGTGCAGGAGTATCAGCAGCTTCGCGACGTCTACAACGAGGCGGTCCGCCGCACCGCGGTGACGGAGCTTCTGGTGCAGGAGGACGGGCAGGTGTGCGTCACCATCCGCACCGCCCAGGGGCAGGTCAAGACCATCCCCACGCCCTACCGGGCTGACCGCGAGATCTACGTGGATTACGTGGTGCTCGACGGCCGGCTGTGGATCAGGCGGGTGTTCGACGACGCGACACCCCCCGGCCAGGGCGTGCTGATCGACCCGGAGCTGGGCCAGATCGACTGGGATGCGCCGCACGCGGCGCACGGCAAGGCGGCGTACCGCCGACTCGACAAGGGCCGCTGGGTGGTGAGCGTGACGGGCGACGGCTCGCTGGGCCTGAAGCGCCTCGAAGGCGACGAGCCGTCGGTGCTGTCGCCCCCGCCCCAGGTGCGCGACTACCCGCAGATCGAGGCGCAGGTGCAGGCGCAGATGGAGACCATCGGGCCGCTGGACGTGCTCAAGCAACTGACCGGCGGGTGAATCGCTCAAAGGGATCGCCCAAGGGATCGCGACGCAGCCGCAACGCTGCACCGTCGCGTGCGCCATTTCAATCTTGCAAAAACGCTGTGTCGATTCGAAAAAAAACGCGCTTGTGCGCGTAATCCTTACGCATTTCCCCTCGCTGCTCTTGGCTGGCCAAACCAGTGGCTTACACTTGGGCGTGACAATTGGCCTGTCGCGTCGTTGTGCCGGGGGAGACGATGCGGCAGGCCACACGAGGCGGACGGGGGGATGGGGGAGAAAGAGAGGGGGGAACCTGTCGACGGCAAGCCCGGCACCGACGCAACAAGGCTAACCGCCGACAGGCAGCGAGGGGG
>DASVCG010000382.1:0-8212 GCA_036381755.1 Phycisphaeraceae bacterium
CGCAAACACCCGATCTAGGCCCCTTAGCTTCCTAAGCCCCTTGATTTTTCTGCCGTCTACGCTCTGCCCCCTGCCCTCTATCACTTGATGAACAGCATTTCCCGATAGACCGGCAGCGGCCAGATGTCGTCAGCGATGATCGTTTCCATCGCGTCAGCCACGCGGCGCACCTCGTTCATCGCCGGGATCACCTCATCGCGGTAGTGCTTGGCGTGCTGGAGGACGTCGCCGTCGCTCTCGTGCTCGACGGCCTTCTTGAGCTGGTCGATCGCTTTTTCCATCCGGGTCACCAGCTCGCAGAGCCGGTCCAGGCAGGAGGTGTCCCCTCGGCCGAGGGCCTTGAGCGCCGCAGCGGTCTGGGCCAGCTCGCCCTGGTAGCGGTACGCCGCGGGCAGGATCATCGTCTGGGCGATGTTCAGGCACGACATCGCCTCGGTGTTGATGTCCTTGCAGTACCGCTCCATGTAGATCTCGTAGCGGCTCTGGAGCTCGCGCTTCGTGAGCACGCCGTACTTCTCGAAGAGCTCCGCGTGCTCCGGGATGGGCAACTGGGCCAGGGCGTCGGGCGTGTTGCGCAGGTTGGGCAGCCCGCGCTTCTCAGCCTCCTCGTGCCAGGCCTTGGAGTAGTTGTCGCCGTTGAAGATGACGGCTTTGTGCTCCTTGATGATCTCCTGGAGCAGGCCCTGCACCGCGTCGTTGAGCTTGGCGGGGTCGCCCTTGGTGCGCTTCTCCAGCTCGGTGGCGATGTAGTCCAGCGACTCGGCGACGATGGTGTTGAGCGCCACCAGCGGGCCGTTGATCGACTGGCTCGACCCGACCGCGCGGAACTCGAACTTGTTGCCCGTGAAGGCGAAGGGGCTGGTGCGGTTGCGGTCGCCAGCGTCCTTGGGCAGAGGCGGCAGCGTGTCCACGCCCACGTGCAGGTAGGCGCTCTTGGCGGGCCCGTTGGCCTTGCCCTTCTCGATGCCCTCGAAGATCGCGGTGAGCAGGTCGCCCAGGAAGATGCTGATGATCGCCGGAGGCGCCTCGTTGGCGCCCAGGCGGTGGTCGTTGCCCGAGTGCGCCACCGTGATCCGCAGCAGCTTGCCGTGCCTGTGCACCGCCCGGATCACCGCGGCGCAGAACACCAGGAACTGCATGTTCTCGTGCGGCGTCTCGCCCGGCTCAAGCAGGTTGCCCACCTTCTCCCCGCCCAGCGACCAGTTCAGGTGCTTGCCCGAGCCGTTGATCCCCGCGAAGGGCTTTTCGTGCAGCAGGCACGCCAGGCCGTACTTCTCCGCCACGCGCTTGAGCGTGAGCATGACGAGCTGCTGATGGTCCGCGGCGATGTTGGCGTTCTCGTACACCGGGGCGATCTCGTACTGGCTGGGCGCCACCTCGTTGTGCCGCGTCTTGACCGGCACGCCCAGCTTGTACAGCTCGCGCTCCACCTCCAGCATGCACGCCAGCACCCGCTCGGGGATCGCGCCGAAGTACTGGTCCTCGAACTCCTGCCCCTTGGGCGGCTTGGCCCCAAAGAGCGTTCGGCCGGCGATGTGCAGGTCCGGGCGGGCGAAGTAAAAGTTGCGGTCGATCAGGAAATACTCCTGCTCGGGGCCCGCGGTGGAGACGATCAGCCCCGGATCAGCGTGCCCGAAGAGCTTGAGCACGCGCTGGGCCTGCTTGTTGAGCGCCTGCATCGACCGCAGCAAGGGGGTCTTCTTGTCCAGCGCCTCGCCCGTCCAGGAGCAAAAGGCGGTGGGGATGCACAGCGTCATGCCGTTGGGGTTCTCGAGGATGTACGCCGGGCTGGTCACGTCCCAGGCGGTGTAGCCGCGGGCCTCGAAGGTGGCGCGCAGCCCGCCGGAGGGGAACGAGGAGGCGTCCGGCTCGCCCTGGATGAGCTGCTTGCCGCTGAACTCCGCCAGCACCCCGCCGTTGCCGTCGGGCGTCAGGAAGCTGTCGTGCTTCTCCGCCGTCTGGCCCGTCAGCGGGTAGAACACGTGGGCGTAGTGCGTGGCGCCTCTCTCAATCGCCCAGTCCTTCATGGCGGTGGCGACGGCGTCAGCCACCGCGGGGTCCAGCCGCTCGCCGTTGCAGATCGTGCGCTTGAGCCGCCTGTACACATCCTTGGGCAGATGCTCCCGCATCACCGTGTCGTTGAAGACGTTGCTGCCGAACACGTCCTTCGACGACGCCTGGCGGTAATCCAGCGTCCCGTTGGTGTGCGTCTGATAGGTGGTGACAGCGGTGATCGCGGCCTGACGAGCATTGCTGGTCATGGGTGTGCTTCTCGCTTCCTGGAAAACCTTGAAAATCGTCCCTTCGATCCACGCCCCTGCCGCCACGCGATGAGGCCCTCGCAGGCCGGTCGGCCGAGGCAACCACATAACTCGCTGATCTCCCCTGACAATCCCCCGGCCCCCGTCCCTGGAAGCCAGTCCCCCGGAAGGCCTCGAACGTGCCTCTCCGCCGGTGCGTCGCACGGCGTTGAGCCCACAACGATGGAAAAGATACTCTGGTCTGCATAGTTTTGCAACTGCGATTTTTGAAAATGCTGAATATTTTGGCTGACACTCAGATATATGCCCATATTGTTGACTCTTACCTCAGTGCGGCTCAATGAATTGGTCGATTCTCCGGACCCGTGCATATAAGTTCATGCATTTCCTGAAGTTCATTCTCGAATTGACGAAAGCAGCCCGATCCGGCGCCAAGCCGGCTCGCCCCGCCCGCGGGCCTCAGCGATGCAGCGATGTGGCGTTGCTGCTGCGTCCGCCTGCCCCCGGCACAGCAAGCCAAACGCACCGCTACCCCCCTTTCACAGCCTGAGCGAGGGGAATCCCGTCACAACAAAATGCGTTGTTACATTAGATTTGACAAAGAATTGCGCTAAATCAGCCAGCCGTCATCACGACGGCTTACGCAGACGGTTACGGGCCTCCAGGGCCAGGGCAACAGCCTGCTCGGGGGTGTCCGCCAGGGCGGTGAGGTGGCCCATCTTTCGGCCGGGGCGTGGCTGACGCTTGCCGTAGAGGTGCAGCTTCACGCCTGCCATCGCGCAGGCTGCGGGCCAGTCGGGCTCGCCCTGGCTCCACAGATCGCCCAGCAGGTTCGCCATCGCCGCGGGGACAAGCTGGCGGGTCGAGCCCAGCGGCAGGCCGCACACCGCCCGCACCTGCTGCTCGAACTGGCAACTGACGTGCGCGTCGATGGTCAGGTGCCCCGAGTTGTGCGGCCGGGGGGCCAGCTCGTTGACCAGCAGCCTGCCTTGCTGAGTCAGAAAAAACTCCACGCACAAGACGCCCACCACCTCCAGCTTGTCCAGCACAGCACGGGCGATCTGGATCGCCTCGTCCGCCACCTGTGGGCTCAGCCCCGCTGGCGAGACGGTCAGATCGAGGATGTGCCCGCGGTGGGTGTTGGCCACCGGGTCGAAGCAGGCGATGGAGCCGTCCAGGCCGCGGACGCCTACGACGGACAGCTCGCGTTCAAAATCAATGAACGCTTCGAGGATCATCTCCGCCCCGCCTAGCTGGGCCCAGGCTGCCTCAGCCTCCTGCATCGTGCGGACGACGCGCTGCCCCTTGCCGTCGTAGCCCCAGGCCGCGGTCTTGAGCACCGCGGGCAGGCCCAGCCGGTTGACCGCTTTTTCCAGGTCCGCGCGGGTGCGCAGCGGCGCAAAAGGCGTCACGGGCAGGCCCGCGTCGCGCAGAAAGGTCTTTTCGCGCAGGCGGTTCTGCGTGGTGTGCAGCACCAGGCCGCTGGGGCGAACCGGCGCGTGGCGCGCAGCGGCTTCCGCGGTGGCTGCGGGCACATTCTCGAACTCGAAGGTCACCACCGACACGCGGCGGGCGAAGTCCGCCACCGCGTCCAGGTCCAGGTAATCCGCACGGACCTCCACATCCGCCACCTGCCCGGTGGGCGTGTCGTCTTCAGGCGAAAGGACGTAGACGCGGTAGCCCATCCGCCGAGCGGCGATGGCGAACATCCGGCCCAACTGCCCCCCGCCCAGCACCCCTAGCGTGGCGCCCGGCAGGATCGGCGAGGCGCTCAAGGCAGTGTCTCCTCCAAAACCCGCTGGGCCTGCTGCTTGCGGAACTCCTCCAGCGCCTGACGCAGCGACGGGCGGCTGTTGGCCAGGATGCTCACCGCCAAAAGGGCTGCGTTTTTAGCACCCGCTTCGCCGATCGCCAGCGTCCCCACCGGCACGCCGCCGGGCATCTGCACGATCGACAGCAGCGAGTCTAGACCATTGAGCGCCCGGCTTTGAATCGGCACGCCCAGGACGGGCAATGTGGTTTGCGAAGCGATCATGCCCGGCAAATGGGCCGCCCCGCCTGCGCCGGCGATGATCACCTCCAGCCCGCGCTGGGCCGCGGTGCGCGCATACTCGCTCATCCACTGCGGCGTGCGATGGGCGGAGACGATCTTGCACTCATGCGGCACGTTGAACTGACGCAGCACCTCCGCTGCATGGCCCATCGTCGGCCAGTCGGACTTGCTGCCCATGATCACGCCAACCAGGGGGGCTTGCTCGCTCATCGGCTCGCTCATCGTTGAGGCACAAGTGTAATCGACCGCAGCGGCTTTTGCCCATCCGGGCATCCCCAGCGGGCCTTGACCGCCGCAAACCTGCCGGTTTGGTCCCCTCATTGCTCGGGCAACCTCCGCAGCGGCTTGCCTGTCGCCTCCAGCGTGCCATTCATTTAGGATGGATCGACGCTGATTGGGCGATGGTGGGGGATCAGCCGATGCGACGCACCGCCCAAGGCCCGTTGCTGCGTCGCCCAGGGAGAGATGCCATGAGTGAATCTGCCACAGGCCGAGAGGACCCCGCCAAGCTGCCCAAGACATTCAAGCAGTTCGTGGAAAAATTCCCCGCGCTGGGCCAGGCCCACCAGCATATCGGGCAGGAAGTGGAGCGACTGGGGCCGATGGACCGCAAGATGTGCGAGCTGGTCAAGATCGGCATATCGCTCGGCGCGGGGCTGGAGACTGCGGTGCGCAGCCACGTGCGGCGGGCGATGCAGGCCGGCGCAACCGAGGCGGAGGTGGAACAGGCCATCCTCCTGGGCATGAACACCGTGGGCTTCCCACGCACCGTCGCCGCCTGGAGCTGGGCGCAGATCCAGTTCGAACGCCAACGCAACGAACACAGCCAGGCTGCGCCCTCCACCGGTCATGCAAGCCACTCTGATCCCCCAAACACCACTTCCGGGGGCGGGGGTGTGGCGTCGTGACCGGTCTGCCTGTTTACATCCTCGCCGGCGGCAAAAGCTCCCGCTTCGGCAGCGACAAGGCCCGTGCTGTGCTGGAGGGTCAGCCGCTGATCCTCCGCCTGGCCCAAGCGCTCAAGCCGTGGGCCCAGCGGCTGACGGTCATCGCGGATCAGCCTGGCAAATACGACGACCTGGGCCTGACCACGATCGCTGACCGCACGCCGGGCCTGGGGCCCCTTGGCGGGGTGTGGACCGCTTTGCTCGACGCTCAGCAGCATCAACCCCATCAACCTTGCTGGACGCTCGTCGCGCCCTGCGACCTCTTGATCATCAAGCCCGCCTGGGTGGAGGTGCTGCTGGCCCATCGGCAGGCGGACGCGGAGGCGGTGGCCTTCGGCGACGGACGCTGGCAGCCCCTGCCCGGGCTGTATCACACCGCATTGGCCCGACGCATTCAGCAGCAGATCGAGCGGGGCGAATTGGCACTTCACCGCTTGCTGGATGAATCGCGCGCGGTGGCTGCGCCGCTGCCCGCGGACTGGCCGACGCTGTTCCAGGCCAACACGCCCCAGGACCTGGCCCGCTACCGCAGCGATGCGTCCCCTTGACGGACAATCACAGACGGGCGATCAAGGCGATCAAGGCAATCAAGGCGAGAGGCGCTCCATCCGCCAGGTGCCGTCGGGCTGACGCGCGTACCGCAGGCGGTCGTGCAATCGGCTGGGCTGACCCTGCCAGAACTCGATGCGCTGCGGACGCAGGCGATAGCCGCCCCAGTGAGGCGGCGTGGGCACCGGCTGACCCGCGTACTGCTGCTCAAGCTCCGCGAACCGCTGCTCCAGCGTCGCCCGATCCGGGACCACGCGGCTTTGACATGACGCCCACGCGCCCAACTGGCTGCCCCGCGGGCGGGTGGCGAAATACGCCTCGCTTTGCTCCCGCGGAACCCGCCCCACCACGCCCGTGATCCGCACGCACCGCGACAGCTTGTCCCAGTAAAACAGCAAAGCAGCGCGGGGGTTGTCCGCCAGGTCCGCGGCCTTGTCGCTTTGATAGTTCGTGAAGAAGGTGAACCCCTCCGCATCAAAACCCTTGAGCAGCATGATCCGGGCGGACGGCGTGCCGTCAGCGCCGCAGGTCGCCAGCGTCATCGCGTTGGGGTCGAGGATGCCGGCCTGGCGGGCCTCCTCCAGCCATCGGCCGAACTGCTCAATCGGGTCGGGCAGCAGGTCCTCTTCCCGCAGACCAGGCTCAGCAAACTCACGGCGAAGATCAGCAAGCGACGACATGGGCGGTAACCCTCCAGGCTTAGGATGCACTCCACTCAAGCTCGCTAGTTATAGCAAAGAGCCCTGCTGAGGCGGAGGGCCGAGAAGAAAACCACCAAGACGCCAAGAAAGATAGGGGGCAGCGGGCAGGGGGTAGACGACAGGCGCGGATAAAAATCCCTCTTATCCTCTCTGTGTCTCTGCGCCTCTGTGGTTAATCTTCTTTTTCCTACCCTCTGCCGCCTAACCCCTGCCCTCTATCTTCCTGCCCTCTACCCTCATTCCAGTTGCATCGGCTCGACGCAGCGCGGGTCGTCGTGGCGCGGGTTGTTCACGTAGGGGCTGACCGGGTGGCTGACCATATGCTCCGCGTGCAGCGGCCGAAGCAGCGGCTGGAGCTGCGCGGGGTTCTGCAAGGCCGGGTCCAGCCAGGTGGCGTAATCAGCCCGGTCCAGGATCACCGGCATGCGGTCGTGCACCTCCCGCACGATCTGGTTGGCCGCGGTGGTGAGGATGGCGCAGGACTCCAGCTCGTTGCCCGCGGGATCCTGCCAGTGCTCCCACAAGCCGGCGAAGGCGAAGGGCTCCTCGTCAGCCAGGCGGAACAGGTACGGCTGCTTACGGCCGTCGGGCAGCCGCTTCCATTCATAAAACCCGTCCGCAGGAATAAGACATCGGCGGTAGCGCAGCGCGGCGCGGAAGGCGGGCTTCTGGGCCGCTCCCTCAGCCCGGGCGTTGATCAGCCGGTTGCCGATGGACGGGTCCTGCGCCCAGGAGGGCACCAGCCCCCAGGCCAAAAGCTCCAGCCGACGCTCGCCCCTATGCGGGTTGAGCCGCACCACCGGCACCGGCTGGGTGGGGGCGATGTTGTACCGCGCTTCCAGCGCCACGCTGATCCGGGCGTCGAACCAATCAGCCAGCTTCTGGGCGTCGCTGGTCAGAACATACCTGCCGCACATGATAAAAGTGTAGCGGGCCGCCGCGGATCAGGACGGCTCGAGCCCCGCGGCCTGCTGAAGCGCCTTCACCTCAGCAGAGGTAAGCCGCCGCCACTGCCCCACCGCCAGGCCCTTGAGCTGCAGCGGGCCGATCGCCACGCGCTTGAGGCGGCGGACCTTCACGCCCAGGCGGGCGAGCATCCTGCGGATCTGGCGGTTCTGCCCCTCGCGCAAAGTGATGGCCAACTGGGTGCGGTCGTTGCGCTGGCGGTCGCGCTGATAGCCCACGATCCTCACCTGCTCCATCGTGGCGCGCTTGGCGCGCGGGCCGGCGGAAGCGGCCTTGGGGCTGGGCGAGAGGTAGATGCCGTGGCGGAGGCGGTCCAGGTCCTGCTCCGTCAGCCTGCCGCGCACCGACGCCTGGTACGTCTTGGCCACGCCGTAGCGCGGGTGCGTGAGGCGGTTAGCCAGCTCGCCATCGTCGGTGAGCAGGATCAGGCCGGTGGAATCCGCGTCGAGCCGGCCGACGGGGAACAGCCGCGGATGATCGGGCAGATGCACCAGGTCCAGCACGGTCCGCCGACCTTGCGGGTCGCGGACGGTGGAGACGACGTTCCGCGGCTTGTGGAGCATCACATAATGCTTGCCCGCCTGCGCAGCACGCCCCGTGCGACTGGCGCGCCGAGTCTGGCGCGGGCGCGTCAGCGGCTGGCCGTTGACTTCGATGCGGTCCTGCTGCGGGTCCACCCAGACGGGCAGCTCGGTGATGATGTAACCGTTGACGCTGACGCGGCCCTGGGCGATC
>DASVCG010000383.1:0-5206 GCA_036381755.1 Phycisphaeraceae bacterium
TACCGTTCCCCTTCAACCCCTGAGCGAATCCCTCGCTCCCTAAGCTGAATGAAGCCCTATGACGGTCTATGACCTGCTCGTCCTGGTTTACTTCCTGGGCCTGCTCGGCCTGATGCTGACCTCCATGGCCCGCAACAGCTACTGGTGGAAGCCGTTGCTGGTCGTGCTGGTGCTCTCGCTGTGCGGCCTGATGCTGTGGTACCCCGGCCGATACGGCCCCAGCATCCGCCTCAAGCCCGGCCTGGACCTGGCCGGCGGCACGACGCTGGTCTACGACGTCAAGGTGCCCGAGGACGCCAACGCCCAGCAGGTCATCGACGACCTCATCAACGTCCTGCGCGACCGCGTGGACCCCACCGGCACGCGCAACCTGGTCTGGCGTCAAGTGGCCGGCAACCGCATCGAGATCTCCATGGCCCTGGCCACCGCGGAAACGGGCCAGCGCCGCCACGAATACCTCGACGCCCGCGACCGCCTCCTGGCCCAAAACATCTCCACCCAGGACCTTGACGCCATCCTCCGTGCCGAGCCCCAGGCCCGCCAGCAGGCCCTGGACCGCATCGCCGCGAATAACCCCTCCCTCCGCCAGCAACTGGCCGACCTGGCCGCGGCCCACGATCGGCTCACCGCAGCGGCTGAGCCCTACCAGGCCGCCCAATCCCAGCACCGCCAGGCCCAGGCCGAGCTCAGGCAGCTCCCCGCCGACGCCACCGACGAGCAGCGCCAGGAGCTTCAGCAGCGCGTCGATCAACTGCTTCAGGACCTCCTGGCCAAGACGCGCGCCTACAACGAGGCCCGCAAGGCCTTCGATCAGCTCCAGCGCCAGGCGCTGGCGTCCAACATCGCCCCCCAGGACCTGGAGCGCGTGCTGAACCTGTCCACTACGCCCAGGCCCGGCGAATCGGTCAGCCCGCGTCAGCAGGCGCTCGATCAGCTCAAGCAGGCCCACCCGCTGCGGGCCCAAGCCATCGACGAGGTCGCCCAGGCCTACGCCGCTTACGAGCGCGTCAAAGGCCCGCTGGACGACCCCAACGACCTGATCGCCCTCCTGCGCGGCTCGGGCGTGCTGGAGTTCCGCATCGCGGCGATCCCCGAGGACATCGCCCGCGCCCGCGGCATCACGCCCAACCTCTCCGCGGCCCAGACGCAGCAGTACCGCCAGCAGCTCAACGAGCAAGGCCCCCGCGCCGGCGCTGACCAGCCCTGGCGGTGGTTCCCCATCGACAGCGCCGACCAGTTCGCCGACAACCCCCAGCAGCGCGCCGAGCTTGAACGCGACGCCGCGGCCTACTTCGCCTACTACCACGGCCTGGTGGGGCAGGAGTACGGCGGGGACTACTACCTGCTCCTGGCCAACACCCCCCAACTGAGCATGACCCGCCAGGAAAGCTGGGAGCTGACCTCCGCGTCGCCCATCAGCGACATGCAGGGCCGGCCCGCCGTCGCCTTCAGCCTCGACGCCCGCGGCGGCAGGCTCATGGGCGCGCTCACCGAGCCCAACGTCGGCAAGCCCATGGCCATCCTCCTGGACAACCGCGCCATCTCCGCGCCCGTCCTCCAGAGCCAGATCAGCGACAGCGGGCAGATCTCCGGCCGCTTCTCCCAGCAGGAGCTCAACTACCTGCTGCGCACGCTCAAGGCCGGCTCCACCGAGGCCGAGCTGGGCGACTACCCCATCAGCATCAAGACCACCGGCCCGCAGTTCGGGCAGGACAACCTCCACGCCGGCCTGCAAGCGGTCGTCTGGTCCTTCATCGCCGTGGCGCTGTTCATGGCGGTCTACTACTTCATCGCCGGGCTGGTGGCGGACTTCGCCCTGCTGGCCACCATCCTCATCATTCTGGGCGTGATGGCGATGATCAACGCCACCTTCACGCTGCCGGGCATCGCCGGCGTGGTGCTGACCATCGGCATGGCGGTGGACGCCAACGTGCTCATCTACGATCGCATCCGCGAGGAGCTGGAGCGCAAGGCCGACGCCGCCACCGCCCTGCGGCTGGGCTTCGGCCGCGCCTTCGCCACCATCCTCGACGCCAACATCACCACCCTCATCACCTGTATCGTCCTGGGCTACACCGCCACCGCCGAGGTCAAGGGCTTCGCCGTCACGCTGGGCATCGGCATCCTGGCGACGCTGTTCGCGGCGCTGTTCTGCTCGCGGGTGCTGCTGGACCTTTACGTGCGCTACGCCCGGCCCAAGTCGCTCACGATGCTGCCCACGCTCGTCCCGCTGGTCCGTCGCGTGCTCTCCCCCAGCATCAACTGGATCGGCATGCGCTACGCCTTCTTCGGGCTCAGCGGCGCACTGATCCTGGCCAGCGTGGTGATGGTGTACGAGCGTGGCCAGAGCATGTTCGACATCGAGTTCCGCTCGGGCACGCAGGTCAGCTTCGACCTGGCCCAGGACCAGACGCTCTCGATCCGCCAGGTGCGCGACCGCCTCACCGCCTACGCCCAGGTCGGTCAGCAGATGCTCGAGGACGACTTCGACCCCGCCCGGCTCTCGCCGGAGCAGCAGCGTATCTACAACGACCTGGAGCCGATCCTGGCCGACGCCCGCCATCGCCAGGCCCAGGCGCAGGCCGAGGACCAGACGCTCGACCCGCTGGACTTTGGCCACCTGCAAAGCGCCAACGTCGTCACGCTGGGGCAGGCCCAGAACGGCCAGGCCAGCGGCTTCACCATCACCACGCTGATGACCGACGCGCCCACCGTCAGCTCGGTGGTCAAGGCGGCGTTCGCGGACGTGCTGACCACGACGCGCCCCGTCTCCTTCGCCGCTGAGCAGGTGGACTTCGCCGCCGGCCCGCCGGTGTACCCCATCCGCAACCGCGAGCTGGGCCAGAACATCAACCGCCCCGGCCTGACCACCGACGTGAGCGAATACCTCGGCGGCGTGGCGATCGTCCTGGAGGACATGAGCCCCGCGCCCACCCTCGACGACCTCAAGCAGCGCATCACGCGGATGAGGCAGCAGCCCGCCTACGAAAATCTGGGCTACCGCCCCTTCGACGTCATCGGCCTGGAGCTGGCCGACGCTTCCGAGCAAGGCGAGCAGCGCTACCGCTCCGCGGTGATCGTCTCACGCGACAGCACCACCAACTACGCCGCCAACCCCGAGGCCTTCACCGAGCCCGGCGGGCTGGCCGACACCGAGTGGGCGCTCGTCAAGGACGCCCTGCACCGCGACACCAGCCTCGCCAGCGTCAGCAACTTCTCCCCCGCCGTCTCCAACACCATGAAGCAGCAGGCCATCGCCGCCATGGCCCTGTCGCTGCTGGCGGTGGGGGCGTACATCTGGTTCCGCTTCGGCAGCGTGCGCTACAGCCTGGCCGCGGTCGCGGCCCTGGCGCACGACGTGATCATCACCCTCGGCCTGGTGGCCCTGTCGGGGCTGATCCCCGCTGACAACCCTGTGGCCCACGCGCTGAACATCGAGCTGTTCCGCATCGATCTGGCGATGATCGCGGCGCTCCTGACCATCGTGGGCTACTCGATCAACGACACGATCATCGTCTTCGACCGCATCCGCGAAAACCGCGGCCGGCTGGCGCGCGCCACCCCGGGCATCATCAACGACGCGATCAACCAGACCATCAGCCGCACGGTCATCACCTCCGGCACGACGCTGATCTCGGCGTTGATCCTCTACGCCATCGGCGGCTCAGGCATACGCGGCTTCGCCTTCGCGATGCTGGTGGGCGTCACGGTGGGCACCTACAGCTCGATCGCGCTGGCCTCGCCGATACTGCTGATCGGCCGCTCCAAGGAAGTCCAGGCCAAGGAGGAGCCCAGCAAAGGCAAGGCCTCAGCCTCGCCGGCCGCGGGCGGGTGAAAAGGCCGCTCATCCCCGCGCCCTTGGCAGCACGGCTTGACGCATCGCTTGAACCGACAGGCCTCCAGCGCAACCGGTGAGCCGTCGCGGCATTTGCCGCCTCGGCTGGCCGTATGCGCCGATCCGCCACAAGATCCGAACCTGCACCAGGCCGCGGCGCAGCAAGCCCGCGAGCTGGGCCTGCCTTTGCTCGACGACCCCGCTATCCCCCGCGACGCGCAGGTGCTGCTGGCGGTCACGCCTCACCGGCTGGAGCTGCGCGTCGTGGCGGGTGATCCGCTGATGACGCAAGGCCGGCCCGTGGCGACAGACCTGCGCCGCGTGGACACCACCTCCCCGCTGGGCAAGAGCCTCCGCCAACCTTTGCTGCGTGCCATAGGCCTGCGCAAGGGCGACCCCGCCCGCCCCCGCGTGGTCGACGCGACCGCGGGCTACGGCGAGGACGCCTGGCTGCTGGCCGCGATGGGCTGCCCCGTGCTGGCGATCGAGCGGCACGCCCTGATCGCGGCGATGTTGCGCGACGCCGTCCGCCGCGCCGCCCACGATCAGCCCCAGGCCGCTGCCCGCCTCACCGTCATCACCGCTGACAGCACCGCCCTCCTGCGCCAACTGGCCCAGCCCGACGCGCCGCTTCCGCCTGAGCTAGCCGCGTTCCGCCAGCCGCCGGTGGTTTACCTGGATCCGATGTTCCCGCCCGGGCGCAAGACCGCGCAGCGCAAGCCCATGCGCCTCCTGCACTGGTTGATAGGCGAGGATGCCGACGCCGCGGACCTGCTGGATGCAGCGCTAGCCGCGGCGCAGCGTCGCGTGGTGGTCAAGCGTCCGCGTCATGCGCCGCCGCTGGCCGGCCGCTCCCCCACCGCCACGCACCAGGGCCACAGCGTGCGCTACGACGTCTACGCCACAGCGTAAGCGCGCGAACCGCACCGCTTCACCGGCACACGCCGCCCCCGCAGTCGGCGTCCGCCATCAAAGATCGCGCAAATACGGATTGGTCCGCCGCTCCCGGCCGATGGTGGTGGCCGGGCCATGCCCGGGCAATATGCGCGTGGCGTCGGGCAGCGTCAGCAGTTGCTCGCGGATGCTGCGAAACAGCGTCGGGCCGTCGGAAGTCGGGAAGTCATATCGGCCGATCGAGCCGGCGAAAAGCGCATCGCCCACGAACGCCACGCCGTGCTCCGTCTGGTAGAAGCACGCCCCGCCGGGGCTGTGGCCGGGCGTATGACGAACCTCGAAGACCAGCCCGTCCAGCTCAAGCCGGTCGCCGTGGCGGAACGTCGCCGTCGGCTCGGGCGCGACCACCGGCTCAGGCAGCACGATCGACAGATTCAACGCCGCATCGCTCAGAAACGCGCGCTCCGCCTCGTGGAT
>DASVCG010000384.1:0-4467 GCA_036381755.1 Phycisphaeraceae bacterium
CCGCCGATAGGTGTACGGCCCGGGGTAGACCTCGCCCGGCGCGTGCAGCAGCAGGCTGCGGACCGCTGCGTCAAAAAGCTGCTGCATCCGCGAGTCGGGAACCTCCAGCTCGCAGCTACCCTCCAGCGCCCGGGCCCAGGGGACCGGGGCCGTTGAGACAGCACGGGGCCGATGGGCCGCCAGCGCATCAGGCCGCGCAGCATCGAGCATCGGCACGCGGAGGACCACCCGGCTTGCCGCGCCGGGCTCCAGGCGGAACATCGCCGCTGCCGTCGCCATCCCCACGTCGCACGAGACGCTCCGCGCAGGCGGCTCGACGCCCAATCGGTCCAGCACGTCGCCCCTGCGGTAGTGCGACATGTCCACGCGGTCCGGCGCTCGGTCTAGCCGCACCTGCGCATGGCCGTTGACGATGAACGACGCGTCCGCGCTTTCGTAGCGGATCTTGTGGATGAAGCTGACACCCTCGGGGTTGAAGGGGCGCAGCGCCGCAACTAACCACCCCGCTGACGCGCTGGCACCCTCCAGGCGGATCAGGCAGCACGGTCGGCCGTCCTCCTGCACCACCTCCACCACGCTGCGCAGGCGGTGCCCGTGCTCGGCCACTTCCGTCTCCACCGCCAGCCGGTCGTCCAGGATGAGGTGCTGAAGCGCCTCAGCGGCTTTGGAAGGCAGCAGCGGCGCGCCCGCGTCGGGGATGATCCACCCGTCCACCGACCAGCCGTCGAACAAGGGCGTCACCAGCCCGCGCGGATCGACGATCGGCAGCCAGTCCACGCCGGGCAGCCCCACCGCGGTCCAGTTGCGGTGCGTCAGGTTGATGTGCGTCAGCGAAAAGGCCCGCGGCACGAACGCCGTGTCGAGGGGGTCGAACTGGCGTTGAACCCAGAAAGGCCAGACCCAGTCGAGATTATGCTGAATCGCCCGCGCGTTGATCAGCCCGCGGGCGTGCAGGATGACCCCCGCGCGCAGCAGCTCGATCGGCTCGGTCACCTCCGACGGCTGCGCGAAGCGGTGCAGCCGCGACAATAGCGCCACCGGGTCGATGAACCCCCGCGATTTGGCCAGCCGCGAGAGGAGCAAACGCCAGGGAAGCCACTTAAGCCACATCGCTGAATCCCCAAATCCGTATCGCCATGATCATCACCATCACACCTAAAGACCCAATCACCTTCTCTGCCCGTCGAATTGCAGCGGGGCGAGCATCGGTGCAGCAGGGCCGCGTTGCGATTTCATCGCATCACATGCCACGGGCGGCAAACCGGCTCATCGGCACCTCATTGGCACGCGGGCCGGCCCGCCAGGTCCACGTCGTCATCGCGCATGTCCAGAAGCGCGGGGAACCGCTGGCGGTAAGCCTGAAGCTCAGCCAGGTCGATTCGGGCCTGGACGATGCCTTCGCGCTCGCCAGCGTCAGCCAGGACCTGCCCCCGCGGGTCGACGATGATGCTGCGCCCGGTGTATTCCAGCTTCGGGTCGCGCCCGCAGCGGTTGACGCCGATGACGTAAGCCTGGTTCTCGATCGCCCGTGCGGTCAAGAGCGTCAGCCAGTGGTGCTCGCGCACCGCGGGGAAGCTGGCGATGACCGCGTAGAGCTGAGCGCCCTGGCGCGCCGCGGCGCGGAACAATTCCGGGAAGCGCAGGTCGTAGCAGATCAAAGGCGCCACCGTCGCCCCATGCCACGGGAACGTGACGACCTGCCTGCCGGCCTGATAGCTGTCCGCTTCGCCCGCGACGGTCATCGGCCGCATCTTGGCGTAGCGGGCGATGGGCCGACCCGCTGGATCGAACACCACCGCTTCGTTGCGCCCCTTGCCGCTTGAGGCGTCGCGGGTCACCACCCCGCCCAGCACGAACGCCCCGTGCCGCTGGGCCAATTCCGCCAGGAAGCGGTGCGTGGGGCCGCTGTCATCCTCGTGGATTTCATCGACATTCATGCTGTAGCCGGTGGCGAACATCTCCGGCAGCACGATCAGCGCGCCGGGCTCGACGTCGGCACGCTCCAAAAGGGCCGCGACCCGCTCGTGGTTCGTCGCCTTGTCCTGCCACGCGATATCGAATTGACAGCCGATGACCTGCATCCAGCTATTGTAGAGCGCGTTGAGCAGCGGGGCCGGTTCGCGGCCTGCTGATGATGTTGAACGTGCGCTGCCGCGTGCTTTTAGCTTTTAGCTGGAGCCGACCTCCACGCGCGGCCCGTCGCCCGCGGCCTGGGCGGAGGGGTGCACCGGGCGGGGCTGGTCGGAAGGCTCAGCGGGTTGGCGGCTCTGGGCGGCGCCGCTGTCGAAGGCGTGCTCGTACAGGCTCATCAGCGACAGCAGCCAGGACAAGGTGGCCTCGGCGCTTTGGTTCTCGTTGACGCCGTGGGGCTCCAGCGCGTCGTGGCAGCCGCCGGTGGTGTGGTCGTAAAGCGGCAGATAAAGATCATTGTCGCCCAGGAACCAGTTGAAGCAGCGGTAGGCACGGTCGAGCCATTTGCGGTCGCTGGTGACGCGGAAGGCCTCCAGGTAAGCGTCCAGGGCGGCGTAGGTGCTGATCGGGTGCTGGTTGAAGCGCGCCTTGTTGCCGCCTCGCAGCAGCCAGCCGTCGGAGCCGACGGGGGCGAACTGCCCCTGCGGGCCGGTCTGGATCTTGTGAAGCCACTCCAGGCAGCGCAGGGCCATCTGGATCATGTCGTCGCGGAACGTCCACCGGCCCGAGAGCAGCAGCGCCTGCGGCAGCCGGGCCGCGGCGTAGCTCACCTTGGACACCGGCCAGGGCCAGTCCTCGCCGGCGTTCTGGTGGAACTGGTCCAGCAGGTGGTTGGCCATGCGCTCGCGCACCCGGCGGGCGTGGCTGTCGCCGCTGAAGCGGCGCAGATAAGCATGGATGCCCACCAGCGCATAGGCCACAGCGTGCGGGTGGCGGAACTGCTCGCAGGCGGGCAACGCTCGCTGGAACAGGCTGGTGGCCAGCGTCATGTGCCCGCGGAGCTGGCAGCGGGCCACCGCTTCGCCCAGCGCCCAGACCGCTCGGCCGTGCGCATCCTCCGAGTGGAGCTTGCGCCGCCACCGCCGGTCATACCCCAGCATGTGGCGGAACCGGCCCGTCGATTCGTCGAACGCGTGGTGCAAGAAGCTCAGGTAGCGGCAGACCATCGCGTCGAGGTTGGCGCCGGCAGCGTAGTCCAGGTGGTCCTGCGCCAGAAGCGCCGCGATCAGCGCCAGGGCGTTGTTGTCGGTGGAGTAGCCCGAAGCGCGGTCCGGCACGGTGGACCGCGCCCGGTGCAGCACGCCCACGTCGTCGGTCAGCACCATCAGGTGATCGAGCTTGATCTGCGGCAGCTCGCTGCTGGTGTTCCGCAGCGCCCGGCTGGAGGGCGCAGGCCTGGGCCGCCGATTCCGCTCCTCCCGCACCGCGGCGAACAGGTCCAGGTACTGGGCCGCCACCTCGTGCCAGCGCATCCGCCGCGTGAACTGGTAAGCGCGCTTGCGCATGGCGTGGCGCTCGGTCTCGCGGTCGAACAGGTCGATCACCGCGTCGGCCAGGGCCTGGGGATCGCGGAAGGGCACCAGCACCCCGCGGCATCCGTCGAGCATCTCGCGGGCGTACCAGTAGGGCGTGGACACCGCTGCCTTGCCCGTGCCCAGCGCATAGGCCAGCGTGCCCGAGGTGATCTGCGCCTCGTTGAGATAGGGCGTCACGTACACGTCCGCAGCGCCCAAAAACTCGATCAATTCTTCGGTTTCGACGAACTTGTTGACGAATTCGACGTGCTCCTGCACGCCCAGCTCGTTGGCGCGGCGCTTCAGCGACAGGCGGTAGTCCTCGCCGCTTTGCGCCATGACGCCCGGGTGCGTCGCGCCCAGCACGATGTACACCGCGTCCGGGTGCTTGGCCACGATCCGCGGCAGGGCGTCGATCATGTGCTCGATGCCCTTGTTGGGGCTCAGCAGCCCGAACGTCAAAATGACCTTGCGCCCCTCCACGCCGAACTGATCCTTGTAGAAGTTCGGATCGACGAACGGCACGTCCGGGATGCCGTGCGGGATCATCACGATCTTCTCGCGCGGCACCTTGTAGATCTCGGTGAGAAACGTCGAGGCCTGCTCCGCCATGACCACCAGGCGGTCCGAGCACTCGTTGAGCTGCTCGATGACCTGGCGCTGGTCGGGGTCCGGGTCCTTCAGAATGGTGTGCAGCGTGGTGACCACCGGCACGCGCAGCCGGCGGACCAGCTCCAGGATGTACTGCCCCTGCCGACCGCCGAAAAGCCCGTACTCGTGCTGGAGGCAGCACACGTCCACGCTGGACATGTTGAGGAAATCCGCCGCCAGGCGGTACTCGCCCAGACGCGACTGGTTGATCTCGAACCACACCCGCGGCGGGTAGCGGTAGCCCTCAGCCCGGTCGTTGAGCGCCACCGCCCACGGGCTCAGGGCCGGCCAGGCGCTCGAACCGCTTGCCGAAGCGGGGTCCCACGCCGGG
>DASVCG010000385.1:0-4254 GCA_036381755.1 Phycisphaeraceae bacterium
CATCGCCAGGGCCACCAGCACCTCCAGCAGCGTCAATCCCAACGTGCGCGAAGCCGGTTTCACAGCGACGACCCCTCCTGCGCCTCCGCAGCGACGAGGGTGGTCAGCTCCACGTGACGCGGCGACCCGCGGTGGAGGTACTCGACGCGCACCCTCAGCACGCGAAGCGAGGGGTCGAGCCAGTCCTCCACCTGCGCGCTCCAGTGGAACGATGCGGCTGCTTGATCGAGCTGACCGGCCTGAAGCTGGACCGGCTCGCCCGAAGGGGTTTGGGTGAAATCGCCTTGCGGAGCAGCCTCCTGCCAGGCGCTGTTGAGGCGAAGCTCCGCCAGCTTGGACCGGGCCAGGGCCACGGCCTGCTGCCGCTGGGCCGCTTCGCCCGCGACGCTCAGCGCCATGGAGATGGCGCGCATGGTCACCGGCAGCACGATCGCCATCAGCAACAGCGCCGCCAGCGTCTCCAGCAGCGTGAACGCGCGCCGCTGATTCAATCGCCGCGGGCTGTGGGCACGAGCGCGGGCGGGTGCGATCATGGTTGATTCTCCGCTTGCGTCTGGACCACGTGGAAGGGTTGGTCCGCGGCTGGGGAGGTCACCAGGTAAACCGCGCCCAGTCGGCCGGTGAGGCGGATCGTCGCCGGCTCGGTGCGCCCGCTGGGCTCGATGAGCAGCGCATGCTCCGCGTCGCCGACCGGCGGGGTCTGCCAGCGGGCGCTGACCTGCGTCGGCAGCGCGGTGCGGCGGGCCTCGCTGCGCGCGGGGTCGACGAACGCTGCGCCCTCCTGAACGGTCAGCCACAGCTCGCCTCGCTGGCCGTCCAGGTGAAACCGCCAGGGCCGGCCTTCCGCGATCGCCCGCTGCTGCGCCCACTGGATCGTGGCCAGCACCTGGCGCGCCGCTTGAGCGGTCTGCTGGCCCTGGGCAAAGCCGCGCAGGCTCGGCGCGACCATGCCCATCACCACCGCCACGATCACCAGCACCGCCACCAGCTCCAGCAGGGAGAACCCCCGCGGCCTGCCCCCGTGCGGCCGGGCAGGGCTGGTGTCGCGCAGCGTGATGGAAGCGGTTGATCGCATATCGGCTTTAGCGCACAGACTCGGTGGACCAGTTGACGATGTCGTCGTCGCTGCCTTCCTGAGCATCGGGCCCGCGGGAGTAAAGGTCGTAGCCCTGCGTGTTGTACCGGCCCGGCTGAACGTAGATGTATGGATTGCCCCACGGATCGCGGGGCGTCTCGCGTTTGATGTACGGCCCGCGCCAAGTGCCCTGGGGCAGGCCCGGCGGCTCGACCGATAGCGCCGCCAACCCTTCCTCGGTCGTGGGGAATCGGCCGACGTCGATCTCGAAGGCGTCCAGCGCGGTCTCCAGGTGGGCGATGTCGGTCCTGGCCGCGGTGATGCGGGCCTGCTCGGATCGGCGGGTGAACTTGGGCGCCACGATCGCCGCCAGGATCGCCAGGATCACCAGCACCAGCAACAGCTCGATGAGGGAGAATCCGCTGCGCCCGCGGCTTGAAGTCTGGTTCATGATTCGCTCCGGGGAGTGGGATCGGTTGTCGCGCATGGATTTCATTGGATCAGGTCCTGGAGGGTGAACACGGGCAGCAGCATGCCCACGACGATGGCGCCCACCACCGCTGCCATCACCATCAACAGCAGCGGCTCGACGACCGACACCAGCATGCGCAGTCGGCGGTCCAGGTCGGCCTCGTAGGCCACGGCGAGGCGCGTCAGCTCGGTGTCGAGCCGGCTGGTCTGCTCCGCCACGGCGATCATCTCCACCACCGAGGGAGGAAACAACCGCGGGCACTGGGCCAGGCTGCTGGCCAGGGGCTCGCCGGCCTGCACGCGCTCGATGGCGTGGTTGACCGTCTCGTGCAGCGTGCGGTTGCCCAGGGCGTCGCGCGCGGTGCGCAGCGCCGCCACCAGCGGCACGCCCGCGCCCAACAGCGTGCCCAGCATTCGGCAGAAGCGCACCAGGGCGAACCGCGCCGCCACCGTGCCCACGCCGGGCAGGCTCAGCGTCAGCCGCTCGATCTGCTGTCGGCCCGCTTCGCTTGAGCGCCAGCGCCACACCGCCAGCGCGATGGCCACGCCCGCCCCCAGCAGCACCAGGCCGTAGTCGGACACCGCGCGGCTGGCGGCCACGATCACCCGCGTCAAGAGCGGCAGTGCTGCGCCGAACTCGTCGAAGATCCCCTGGAACCGCGGGATGAAATACGTCAGCAGGAAGATCACCACCACCACCAGCAATACGGTGAGGATCGCCGGGTACACCGCTGCTGCCTTGACCCGCCCCATCAGGTCGCGCTCGCGCGCGCGGAACTCAGCGATCTGGCCAAGCACCACGTCGAGGAACCCGCCCTGCTCGCCGGCGCGGACCATCGCCACGTGCACCGGCGAGAACGTGCGGGGCAGGTGCGCCATCGCGTCGGCCAGCGACGCCCCGTCGGTCACGTCCTGACGCACGCGGTTCCACTGCGCCCGGGCGACAGGGTGCGACGCTTCGCGCGCCAGCACCTGAAGCGCCCGGCTCAGCGGCACGCCCGCCTGGAGCAGGTGGCTCAGCTCGCGGGTGAAGCTCTCCGCGGCGTGGCGCGGCGGGCGGGCGCTGCGCCACCACGTCGGGGACGCCTGCGAAGCCCGGCCCCCTTCAGCCACGCTCAGGTCCACCGGGAACAGCCCACGCTGCACCACCTGCTCGATCGCCGCAGCACGACCCGCCGCGGTGACCATCCCGCTTGTGGTCTTGCCCTGAGCATCCAACGCTGTGTAGCTGAACGTGGGCATCCGCGATCAATCCTGAATCACCACGTCGCCCGCCCCGTTGACGCGCTCGTCCTTGGTCACGCGCAGCACCTCCTCCAGCGTGGTCAGCCCCTGACGCACCAGCCGCCAGCCGTCCGTCCGCAAGCTGCGCATGCCCTGCTCGAGGGCCACACGGCGGATCTGCCCCGACGAGGCCCGCTCCAGCACCAGCGACTGGACCTGCTCGGTGACGGGCATCATCTCGAACACCCCCTGCCGACCGCGGTAGCCGGTGTGCTGGCACGACGCGCAGCCGCGCCCGTGATAAAGCACGTCGGGCACGTCCACCCCCAGCTCGTCGCGCAGGCGATTGGCGTCCTCCACGGGCATCGGCTCGCGGCAGTCCGGGCAGATCAGCCGCACCAGCCGCTGGGCGATCACCAGCTCCAGCGAGCTGGCCACCAGGTAAGGCTCCACGCCCATGTCGATCAAACGTGTGATCGCTGAGGGCGCGTCGTTGGTGTGCAGCGTCGAGAACACCAGGTGGCCGGTGAGCGAAGCCTGCACCGCGATCTGCGCCGTCTCGCGGTCGCGGATCTCGCCGATGAGCACCACGTCCGGGTCGTGCCGCAGCACCGCCCGCAGCCCTCGCGCGAAGGTCAGCCCCGTTTTCTCCGACACCTGGATCTGGTTCACCCCCTGAAGCTGGTACTCCACGGGGTCTTCGATGGTGACGATCTTGCGATCGGCACTGTTGATGCGCGCCAGGCCCGCGTAGAGCGTGGTGGTCTTGCCGCTGCCGGTGGGCCCGGTCACCAGCACGATGCCGTGGGGCAGGTGCAGCACCTGCTCGAACAGGCGCGTGTCGCGCTGGTCCATGCCCAACTGCTCCAGGGTGAGCATGGCCGCCCCGCGGTCGAGGATGCGCAGCACCACCGCCTCGCCGTGCAGCATCGGGATGATGCTGACGCGCACGTCGATCTGGCGATCAGCGATCCTGAGCCGGATCCGCCCGTCCTGTGGCAGCCGCTTCTCAGCGATGTCCAGGTGACTGAGGATCTTGAGCCGGCTGACGATCGCGGCGCGGAACCGGCTTACCGACGCGGGGATGTTGGCCTCCACCAGCACGCCGTCGATGCGATAGCGCACGCGGAATTCATCTTCGAACGGTTCAAAATGCACGTCGGTGGCGCGCAGCGTGATCGCCTCGGTGAGCACCTGGTTGACGAAGCGGACGATCGAGGCGTCCTCTGCGGCGGACTCCAGGTCGGCCTCATCCGCAGCGCCCTCGTAGAGCACCTCCACCCCGCCGGCAGCCGCGTCCGACTCCAGCGACTGGAGCGTGTCAGCTCCGACGCCCAGCACCTGCTTGATGCACCGGTCGATCTGCTCCACCGGCGCCAGCGCCACGCGCACGTCCCGCCCGCTGATCACCCGCAGCTCATCCAGCCCCGCCCACTCCAGCGGCCGGCCCGTGGCCACCACCAGCGTGCCGTTGCGCTCCTCCA
>DASVCG010000386.1:0-10572 GCA_036381755.1 Phycisphaeraceae bacterium
AGGCTCAAGCGAGGCAATGCGCCGCGCCCGCCGTTCATTTGCGAAAGCCGGGCCGTCCACACGTCGATGGGCGTGGGCCGGCCGTCGCGCCACGGCTCAAGCGCCGGGTGCTGCTGCGAAACCTGGTCCAGCCAGTTCAAGGCGCGGTGGGCCTGGCCGGCCTGGGCGTAAAGCTGGGCGAGCAGGCCGGCGGCCTGGGCTTGCAACTGCGGGTCGCTCGCCTGCTGATAGGCCCGGCGGAGGGGGGCCGCAGCGGACAAGGGGTCGGCTGACCGCATCAACCGATGGCCCGCCTGGTACAGCGCCTGCGGCGCAGCCTGGGCCAGCGGGTATTGCCGGGCCAGATCCAGGAAGGCCTGGGCGCTGGCGCCGCTGGTGGTCAGCTCGGCCAGCCGCTGGGCGGCCAGGGCGTCGAAGTGTGCGTAAATCTGCCTGCCGTGGCCCTCGACCAGTTCCTCCAGCCGCAACTGCGCTTCCAGGCCCGCCAGGCGGGTGGTTTGCTGATGGCTGTAGGGCTGGGCCCAGAGCGTGCGGTCCATCAGCACAGCCTGGAGGTGCTCGACGGCCTGGGTGGGGTCGTCGGCCTGCTGGCTGTGCTGGGCCATCGCCAGGTGGTAGGCCACTTCCTGGTCGGGGCCGGCGGTGATGGTGGCCAGGCGGTCCAGCAGCCCGCTGCGCAGGCCCGGATCAACCGCTTCCTGGGCGGGGTCAGCCAGGCGCAGCAGATGATCGAAGACCTGCTGCTGGACCGGGTCGGGCTCATCAGGCGAAGCGCGGGGCGGCCTGCGGCGCAGCGCCGCCAATGCCGCGTCCACCCCTTCCAGCACGATCGGCAGGCGGTGCGACCGCAGCGCCAGATGCGCCAGCGCCAGGCCCGGTGCCGGCTCCGTCGGGTGACGCTTCATTTGGGCGTGAAGCTGGGCGTAGGCGCTGTCCCAGCTCAGGTAGCCCCGCAGGGTCTGCGTCGTGGCCATGACCAACTGGCCGCTGCCCAGCGCCAGGTTGCCCGGCCCGTCCACCGAAGCGCGGTGAAGGACCGAGCCGTCCGCCAGGCTTATGGCGATGACCCGGTCGCGCGTGGGGATCAGCACTTGATCAGCGGCGATGGCGGGCGTGCCCACGGGCTGGGCGGAGCTGATGGTGGACCACCCGACGCGCCATTTGGGTTCCAGTGTCGTGCCGTCGAGCAGGGCGATGCTGCGCCCCACCGCCAGCACGTCATCCGCGGCGGGCCACAGTGATGCGCTTTGCCACTCCTGGCCGCGCAGGTCGCGCAGCTTGCGGCCGGTGGCGGCTTCGAGCAGATAGAAAGCGGTGGATGAGCCCGCGGGCGCCGGCACCAGCAGCCCCGCGCGGCTCAACAGCAGACCTGCGCGCATGCCCTGCGTTTCGGGCGGTATGCCGCTGTAAAGGTGCTCCAGCACGCCGGCTTCCATGGGCAGCATGCACGCCCAGCGCATCGCGCCGGTGCGGGCTTCCACCGCGGCCACCACGCCCACGCGGTCGTAGGCGTAGATCACCCCGTCCTGGAGGGTCATCTGCGGCGGGGGGCCTGATGCGTACCGGTTGGACGTGACGGCGCTGGACAGATGCCGCCGCCACAGCGGCTGACCGCTGGCCTGGTCCAGCGCCAAGAGGAACGTGTCCTGCAACCCGGTCACCTGGTTGCGCTGCATCAGCACGAACAGGCGGTGGCCATCGGAAAGCGGCGTGCCCTGGAAGCGGGCTGACGCCAGGGTCGCGTCAAGCTGGCTGGGGCTCAGGGCCCACCGCTGGCGGCCGTCGTGACGGCTCAGGCACACCAGCACGGAGGGCGCCAATTCGTGCTGAAATCGGTTCGACCACGAGCCGGCTGGGCCCAGGACGGCAAAGAGGCGGTCCCGCACCAGCAGAACGCGGCGCGGCTCAGGCGGCGGCGCTTCCAGCCGTGCCACCAGCGGGATAGCCACCTGCGGCACGTCCGCGGCCTTGGCGTCGGCCTCCCCCTCGAACGTCCAGAGCGTCCAGCCCGAGTGGCGGTCCAGGGCGCGGATGCGGTTGCCCTCGTTGAGGTACAGCCGCTGATCGTCCAGGACGGGCAGGATCGGCAAGGGCACAGCGTCGTCGTCCCCCCGGCGGGTCAGCCGCGTGGGGGGCACGTAGCGGGCCTGGGTTTCCAGAGGGTCCCAGGCGATGGAGGCTTCCCACAGCGGCTCCTCCTCCCAGGCGGGCGGGCCTTCCTGGGCTGAGGCATCGCTGGAGGGGGCCTGCGAGGCGGTTCGCGGCGGCTGAAGGCCGCTTCGCCACTGGTCCAACAGGCTCAGTTGCCCGGCAAACCCGCTGGCGGCTAGTTCATCGCGGTAAGACCGGAAGCGTTCGGCCCGCCCGGTCAGCAGGGCCCAAGCACCCTGGAGCAGCAGATAGCGCCCGCGCTGGGTTTGGAGGTCGGGATGATTCTCCACAGAGGCCAGCACGCCCGCGGCGCTGGTGAAGTCGGCCTGTTCCAGGTAAAGCCCGGCCAGCGTCAGCGCTGCTTCGAGGCCCGCGGGCGTCAGGGCGTATTGCGCCAGCACGTCCTCCAGGGCGGCCAGGTTCGGCGTCGGCTCGGTGGCTTCATTTAGCTGCCGCTGGGCAATCGGGCCATGCGCCTGGCGATAGGCTGCCAGGAGGGGCGGGTCTTCCAGGAGCCGCTGACAGACCCAGGCCGCCACGTCCTGGTACTGGCCGTCGCCGACAGCGATGAGCTTGTGCGGATAGGCGGTGATGACCTGCTGGAGCTGCTCAGCGGCTTCGATCAACCGCTGTTGCCTGCGGAGGGAGAGGGCCTGGTCGATCGATTCCTGTGCGGCGGGGGAGTCCTCGACGTAAACCGGCGCCCGGTCGGACGCTGCCGCTACCGGGGCGGTCAGCGCCGCGACCACCAGCCACGTGGCCCGCAGAACAACCCACCTCGGCGGATGCGGAAACGCCATTGCTTCATTCTAGAGCCGCCCGGTCCACCCCAGCCTCGTCGCGCGCCGATTGTGTTCCTGTTACTCTTATCGGCGCAATGATGCCCCGGTTCACCATTGTGGGGATCGGCCAGGCCCTTTTCCAGCAGGCGATCCCGGACCCGCCCCAGCCGGGCGGCTCGCCCCTCCAGGTGGCGGTCCACGCCCATCGACTGGCCCAGGCCCGCGGCGGCCAGGGCCTGCTTTTAAGTCGTCTCGGTCAGGACGATGCGGGGGCGGCCATCCTGGATTATCTGCGACAACTCGGGATAAATACAGCATTTATTCAGACAGACCCGGACCGCCCCACCGGCCAGGCCTACCTGGAGGTCGACGCCAACGGCCATGTGCATCGCCAGGTGGCCGGCTACGCCGCCTGGGATGTGCTTCAGTTCGACCCTGACTGGGAGGACGTGGCCCACACCTGCCAGGGGGTTTACTTTGACACGCTGAGCCAGCGGGACGCCCAGAGCCGCAGCACCATTTTGCGGTTTTTGGACGAGGCTCGCCGGGCGGTTCGCCTTTATGACGCCAACCTGGGCTGGGTGCAGGAGTTGGAACGATCGATCATGGTCCGCAGTTGCCAGGCGGCGACGATCGTGAAGCTGGAGGAGGCGGAGCTGCCTGTGGTGGCGTCATTGGTGGGCCTGGATGCCACGGACCCCCAGCAGGCGATCCGGGGGATGATCGGGCGGTTCAACCTGGACATGCTTGTGCTGCACCGGGGCGGGGGGCGTGTGGTGCTCCATACCGCGACGCAGCAAGTGGAGAGCCAGCAGGAGGCGGCAGAATCGGCTGGGGCAGCCAGGGCCGCGGGCGTTGAGAGCGGCGTCGGGGAGGCGGTGGCGGCAGCGGTGCTGGCGGGGCGGGCCCTGCGGCTGACGCCGGCGAAGATCGCGGAGCTGGCCAGCCGGGCTGGGGCGTCGCTGGTCGGCCAGGCCTGGCCCATGCCGATGCTGCCTGATGAGGTTGTGGAGCTGGTCCGGGCGTCGCCGCCTTCCGCTGGGGGGTGAAAACACAAGGGCTGAGGCGGGCCGACCCGGATGCCGCGTGCCGGGGGATTCGGATAAAGCGCGAATTCGGTTATAATAGGCGGTTCTGAATCTCGCCTCCCCAGGGGATTAGGTCTATGAGTACTGCTGCGCATGCCTCGGCTGCTTCCGCTGCTCGCACTGCTTCCCGCTCCAGCCGCGCCAGCGCGCTGACCGTGGCGGTGGTCGGCGCGACCGGCGCGGTGGGGCAGGAGTTCCTCAAGGTTCTTGAGCAGCGCGATTTTCCCATCAAGGAATTGAGGCTGCTGGCCTCGGCGCGCAGCGCGGGCAAGACGGTGAATTTCAAGGGCAAGAGCCACCGCATCGAGGAACTGACGCCCAAGAGCTTTGAGGGGGTGGACCTGGCGCTCTTCAGCGCGGGGGGCTCGGTGAGCAAGCAGTTTGCGCCCCTGGCGGTGGAGGCGGGGGCGGTGGTGGTGGACAATTCGTCGGCGTTTCGGATGACCGAGGGCGTGCCGCTGGTGGTGCCGGAGGTGAATGCGGAGGCGGTGAAGGAGGCGGGGATCGCGCTGGGCTCCAAGCCGGGGATCATCGCCAATCCGAACTGCTCGACGATCATCATGCTGGTGCCGGTGACGCCGCTGCACCGGGCGGCGAAGGTGAAGCGCATGGTGGTGAGCACCTATCAGGCCGCCAGCGGGGCTGGGGCGGCGGCGATGGCGGAGCTGGAGCAGCAGACGCGGGAGGTTTTGGCGGGTCAGCCGCTGACGATGAAGGTGTTCCCGTTCCAGTACGCGTTCAACCTCTTCAGCCACAACTCGGCGATGCAGCCCAACGGCTACAACCAGGAAGAGATGAAGATGGTGCACGAGGCGCACAAGATCTGGGACGATCCGAGCGTGGGGATCGCCGCCACGTGCGTCCGTGTGCCGGTGATGCGGGCCCATGCGGAGAGCATCACGCTGGAGTTCGAGCGGCCCGTGAGCGAGGCGGAGGCGCGTCAGTTGCTGGAGGATGCGCCGGGCGTGTCGATCATCGACGATCGCGACAATAACCGCTTCCCCACGCCGCTGGACGCCAGCGACAAGGATGACGTGTTCGTGGGCCGGATCCGTCAGGACATCAGCCAGAAGGACGGGCGGGGGCTGTCGCTGTTTGTCTGCGGCGACCAGATCCGCAAGGGCGCGGCGTTGAACGCGGTGCAGATCGCGGAGCTGCTGCTGTAGCGATTGCAGCGGGCGAGGCGGGCCGCGGGGCCAAAGCTAAAAGGCCAAAAAGGCCAAAAAGACGTTCAGGCGGGGCCGGGGCAGCACAGCGGCCTCAGCGGTTTCGCATGGGAGGCGCAGGGCATGACCCAGCAACATCAAGACGAGTTGGAAGTTCCCCGCCAGACGTACGACCGCATCGCGCAGCACATCGCCAGCACGGACAGCCCCGTGGGCATCGACGCCAAGAAGACGCACGTGATCATCATCCAGAAGCTGCTGGAGATCGAGCGTCGGCTCGATCGGCTGGAGCAGCGGTTAAGTGAGTCGCGGTGAAGAAGGGCCGCGGGGCGGATGGGCTGGACAGTGCAGGACGGAAGGCATGATGGCGTGTAAGAGCCCGCCCCCGCCGCCGGAGGGAGGGGTGCTGATCGTCCGTCCCTCGGCGTTGGGGGACGTGAGCCGGACGGTGCCGGTGTTGGCGACGCTCCGCAGCGCCTGGCCCAAGGCACGGATCGAGTGGCTCGTGGCGGAAGCTTTCGCGGACGTGGTCCGGCATCACCCGATGCTCGACGGCGTAGTAACCTTTCCGCGCGCTCGGCTGGCGGGCTTCGGCTGGCGATTAAGCGCGACGCGGGAGGGGCTTGCGCTGGCGAATCGGCTTCGCCGGGGCGGGTATGAGGTGGTGTACGACTTTCAGGGGCTGTTCCGCTCGGGCCTGCTGACGTGGCTGACGCGCGCCCCGCGGCGGGTGGGCTTGGCCCAGGCGCGGGAATGGGGCTGGCTGGGGTACAACGTGCGCCACCACGTCAACGGCTGCACGCACACGGTGGATGTCATGCTGGGCCTGCTGGAAGCCGAGGGCTTTACGCTCCAGCACGACATGCGGCTGTACGTGGGCGAGCAGGACCTGGCGTGGCTGGCGCGGTTCCGGCAGGAAAGCGGCATCGGCGACGCGGCGTACGCGTGCGTGGCGCCCACCGCGCGGTGGGGGTGCAAGTGCTGGCCGCTAGAGCGCTACGCGCAGATCGCCCAGCGGCTCTTGGAAAGCGAGCTGGCCGGCTCGCACGTGGTGGTGCTGGCCTCGCCCAGCGAGCAGGCGCAGGTGACGCCCTTGTTGCGGATGCTGCCCGCTGCGATGCGCCAGCGCGTACACTTCCCCCACACCAGCGTCGGGCAACTGATGGCGATCTTGAGCCAGGCGCAGCTTCTGGTGTGCAACGACTCGGCGGCGCTGCACATCGCGGTGGGGCTGGACCGGTCGGTGGTGGCGATCTTCGGGCCGACCGACCCGGCCCGCGTGGGGCCTTACCGCAAGCTCGATGCGGTGGTCCATCCCCCCCAGACGGCAAGAGATTCATTCAACTTCAATTATCGCAGGCACCTTCACGACCCCACGCTCATCTCCCAGGTCAGCGTCGAAGCGGTGTGGCAAAAGGTGCAGGAACAGTTGCGGGCGGATAGGTGATTGCTGATTGGTGATTTGCAAGAGGCGGTGCCGTGCCGGGCGTGAATCGCAATCATTGGCCGCCAACGTCGGCCTCGTGTTCCCGGCTCACCCCCACCAGCCCCAGCGGATCAGCAGCAGGGCCTCGAGCAGCATGAGGGTGATCAAGGCTCCCGCCACAGCCAGGCTGCGAGGATTTTGGAGGGCCGCCAGCCAGCCGCGCGGCTGGGGCAGGGGGATCATGCGGAGCTGGGGTTCGCCCGCGGTGGGGCAGTAGGCGGGCGCGTGGCCCCGGCGGGCCTGGTCCTGCACGATGGCGATGATGAGGTTGCTGTCGAAGACCGACAGGCCCAGCAGTCGGCCCAGGCGGATGAGGCGCTCGCGTCGTTCGGGTCGAAGCAGGGCACCTTCAAGCTGCTCAGCGGTTCGCACCGCCAGAACCCAGCGCGGGTCGGCTGGGCCGGTCATGGGTTGGCCGGAGGGCTCATGCCCGCTGGGGGGCTGGTGGAGGCGCAGACGCCAGGTTGGCCCTCGCCGGCTGGGCCGGGGCGTAGCTGCGCGTGGCGATGCCCCGGTCGCTAGCTCAAGCGATGGTCGCCGCCCTTGCATCCCCTTTTCCCTCCATCCGCGGGCGGGCGCCAAGGCCCGGCCCGCGCTCCCTCCGTTTGCCTTCTATTTGAACATACCACGCCTCGCGGGCCCGCCCAACTTTTTTGTGGGGTATTCAAGATAGAGGGTAGGGGGCAGGGGTCGGATCATTGCCGATCGCGGTGACCGCATATCCGATCAGCCAATAAAAAAACCCGCGGCGCGGGCCGCGGGCGGGGGTTGTTGAGTGTTGTGGCGGGTTGGGCGGCAGGGCTCAGGCCGCTTCGGCCCGCATGCGCTGGGCCTTCTTGCGGGCGTCCTCGAGGCTGCCCACGTACATGAAGGCCGATTCGGGCAGGTCGTCCGCCTCGCCGGCGCAGAGCCTGCGGAAGCTGTCGATCGTCTCCTGCAGCGGGGTGTAGATGCCCGGGAAGCCGGTGAACTGCTCAGCAACGAAGAACGGCTGGCTCAGGAAGCGCTCGATCTTGCGCGCCCGGGCGACGATGAGCTTGTCCTCTTCGGAAAGCTCGTCCACGCCGAGGATGGCGATGATGTCCTGGAGGCTGCGGTATCGCTGGAGGATCGACTGCACCTGGCGGGCGACCTGGTAGTGCTCCTGCCCCAGGAGGTTGGGGTCGAGGATTCGGCTGGTGGAGGCCAGGGGGTCCACCGCGGGGTAGATGCCCTTCTCAGCGATGGAGCGCTGGAGCACGACGAAGGCGTCGAGGTGGGCGAAGGTGGTGGCGGGGGCGGGGTCGGTCAGGTCGTCCGCGGGGACGTAGACGGCCTGGATGGAGGTGATCGCGCCCTTGTCGGTGGAGGTGATGCGCTCCTGGAGCTCGCCCATCTCGGTGCTCAGGGTGGGCTGGTAGCCCACGGCGCTGGGCATGCGGCCCAGGAGGGCGGACACTTCCGAGCCGGCCTGGGTGAAGCGGAAGATGTTGTCGATGAAGAGGAGCGTTTCCTTGCCGGTGGTGTCGCGGAACTCCTCGCACATGGTCAGGCCGGAGAGGGCGACGCGGAGGCGTGCGCCGGGGGGCTCGTTCATCTGGCCGAAGACCATGGCGACGCGTTCGAGCACGCTGCGCTCGGTGCCGGAGGCGTCCTTGAACTTGGCCTCCTGCATTTCGAGCCAGAGGTCGTTGCCTTCGCGGGTGCGTTCGCCCACGCCGGCGAAGACGGAGTACCCGCCGTGCTCGCGGGCGATGCGGGCGATCATTTCCTGGATGATGACGGTTTTACCCACGCCAGCCCCGCCGAAGAGGCCGATCTTGCCGCCGCGGACGAAGGGGCACAGGAGGTCGATGACCTTGATGCCGGTTTCGAGGACCTCGGTTTTGGGGTTGAGGTTGACGAACTCGGGCGGCTCGCGGTGGATGGGCAGCCGCTTGGAGGCCTGGATGGGCCCGCGCTTGTCGACGGGCTGGCCCAGGAGGTTGAAGACGCGGCCCAGGACGGCCTCGCCGACGGGGACGGCCACGGGCTGGCCGGTGTCGGTGACGGGCATGCCGCGGGTGAGGCCGTCGGTGGAGCCCAGGGCGACGGCCCGGACCTGTCCGCCGCCCAGGTGCTGCTGGACCTCGCCGACCAGGTCGATGGTCTGGCCGTTGACCTGGGCCTTGACGTGGAGGGCGTTGTAGATGTCCGGCAGGGCGTCCTCGGGGAACTGCGCATCGAACGTCGAGCCGATGACCTGGGTGATGGCGCCTTGGGTGGGCATGGGAAAGATCCTTATTTCCTAGCCGATTCGTGGGTTAAGCGTTGGTTGCTGGCTCGGACCGCCACGGGGGTGAGGCGGCCGGGAGCCTAGAACTTTAGCGGTCAGTCGATCCTTTGCAAGTCGGCCGGCGGATGGGGTCGGGGCGAGCCTCCGAGCCGGTGGGTCAGCGGGGGTGCTATGCTGTTTGTTTGGGGCTGCGGTTGGATTTTTGTTTTGGGGCGTCAAAGGAGCATGGCATGAGCGAGTCCGTCTATCCCGTGGTGAGCCCCGAGCTGGCCAAGCGGCGGCGGGAGTGGGGTGGCCCGATGTTCAGCGCCTTCCGCGACTGGAGCCGGCAGGTCTTTGCCGAGGGGGCTTTGCCCGTCAAGACCAAGCAGCTCATCGCCCTGGCGGTGGCCCACGTGACGCAGTGCCCGTACTGCATCGAGAGCCACACCAAGCAGGCCCTGGCGCACGGCGCGACCCGCGAGGAGATCATGGAGGCGATCTGGGTGGCCACGGAGATGCGGGCCGGGGCGGCCTACGCGCATTCCGCCGTCGCGATCAAGGTTCTGCACGAGGCTGAGCAGCAGCAGCAAGCGCCGGCTTCGTAAGAGGCGATTGATTGGTGATTGGCGATTTTCCGGCCCTGACTTGCACTCTCTAGCCGGGGGCGGGGTTGCTTTTCGCGCGCGTTCCTGAAGGGGCGCTTCCATCTGGCATGCCAGTTGGTTACTCTGGAGGGGCTCGGAGCCGGCGTGGCTTCGTGAGAGCCGCGAATTCACCTGTCCTGGGAATATCGCCATGTCGACCGATGCGGTACGTCTGGATGTCTTCGATTGGCTCGTGATCGCCGGCTACGCGGTGGGCGTGCTGGTGGTGGGGGGGTACTACAACCGCCGCAACAAGAACACGGAGGACTACCTGGTGGGCGGCCGGAACATGCGGCCGCTGGCGGTGGGGCTTTCGTTTTTCGTGGCGCTGTTCAGCACAATCACGTACCTGGCGATTCCGGGGGAGATGGTCCGCCACGGGCCGATCATCCTGGCGGGGCTGGCGGCGCTGCCGCTGGTGATGCTGCTGGCGGGCTGGGGGTTGATCCCCGTTTTCATGCGGCTGCGGGTGACCAGCGGGTATGAGCTGCTGGAGACGCGGCTGGGCCCGTCCGTGCGGATGCTGGGGGTGTTTTTCTTCCTGGCGATGCGGATGATGTGGATGGGGGTGATCATCTACGCCACGGTGGACAAGGTGGTGGTGCCGCTGACGGGGCTGAGCCCGAACGCGACGCCCTGGGTGTGCCTGCTGGTGGCGGGGCTGACGATCGCCTACACGACGATGGGCGGGCTTCAGGCGATTGTCATGATCGACGCGGCGCAGGCGACGCTGCTGTTCGGCGGGATTTTCCTGTCGCTGGGCATCATCACGTACCACCTGGGCGGGTTCGGGGGGTGGTGGCCGGATAGCTGGCCACAGGAGTGGCAGTCGCCGCAGTGGATCTATGACTCGGGCAACGGCCGCAGCATCCTGGGGGCGTTCATGGCGGTGCTGGTGTGGTATACCTGCACGGCCGGGTCGGACCAGGTGGCCATCCAGCGCTACCTGGCCACGCGCGACGCTTCAGCAGCGAGGCGGATGCTGGGCGTGTCGCTGTGCGCTTCGACCCTGATCCAGC
>DASVCG010000387.1:0-5081 GCA_036381755.1 Phycisphaeraceae bacterium
CCCACCAGCCGCTGGGCCCCACGTGCGACAACCCCATCCGCCTGGGCGATCTGATCCAGGCCCGGCAGGATCAGTTGCTGCTCTCGCTGGAAAATTTCGTCGTCCTGACGCGCATCCCCACCGAGCAGCCCCAGCAGATCAACGCCGTCTACGCCCAGGCCTGGGCGCTGTTCCGTTACCTGTTCATCCATCACCGCCCAGCAATGGTGAAGTACCTGACAGACCTGGCGCAGCAACCCCCCGGCTCGCGCTCCGCCTGGATGCTGAAGGCGGAATTCGAAACCGCCTTCGGGCCGGTGGGCGAGCTGGAGCCTGCCTGGCTGGCTTACCTGGACGAGCTGACCGGCCCCTTCCCCGCCCAGCCGACGGAAGATTAATCACAGAAAAAAGAGGGTAGAGGGCAGGCGGCGATGATCCGCTGCGCCCTGCTGATCAATCCTCATCCACATCGCCCGAATCGCCCGCGGCGTTTCCCCGGCCGCTGCCTTGAGTGTGGGCGACGATCCCACGCTTGGACGACCGCACGAACCGCGCCAGCTCCTGGCACAGGGGGTCGTCGCCCAGACGCTGCTCGATGAGCCGGACCGCCACGGGCATGCTGTGGCGCTGGCGGTAGAGGATGTCGAACGCCTCCTTGAGCGGCTGAATATGCTGACGCAGGCCCGCGCGGCGGAGGCCCACCAGGTTCAGCGAGCCGACGATCCGGCTTTTGTAGCAAATGCAAAACGGCGGCAGGTCGCGGGTGATGCCCGTGACGCCGCTGAGCATCGCCAGCCGGCCAATCCGGCAAAACTGCTGCACCGCGGCATTGCCCCCCAGGATGGCCCCGTCGTGCACCTCCACATGCCCGCCCAGCGCAGCGTTGTTGGCCAGCGTGCAGCGGTTGCCCACTTTCACGTCATGGGCCAGATGGGCGTTGACCATCAGGTAGTTCTCATCGCCCAGGCGGGTGGGCTCGAGCCCCGTGGCGCGGTGGATGGTCACGCACTCGCGCAAAACGTTGCCCTTGCCGATCATCACGCCGGCGCCCTCCATCGCTGGGTCGAACTTGCGGTCCTGCGGCGGAAAGCCCAGGCACGCGCCGGGGTAGATGATGTTTCGCTCGCCCAGCACCAGCGGGCCCTGGAGGAAGACGCGGGCGATCAGCCGCGTGCCCGCTCCGATGCGCACGCGGCCCTCGATGACGCAGTGTGGGCCGATGACCACGTCGTCAGCCAGCTCGGCACGGGCGTCCACGATCGCGCTGGGATGGATGCTGGGCAAGGGGCGGCTCCGATGATCGCAATGGGCGGATATGATAGAGCATTCAGCCCCCGGACACCCCCCGGATACCACCACAGCCGACGCGATTTGGCAACTGATGACGCCTGACGCCCCCTCCACCACCCCTGCGATGCTGCGTGTGCTCGACCTGGGCCGTATCGCCTATGCCCCCGCCCTGGAAGAGCAACGCCGGATCAACCAGGCCGTCGCCCAGGGCCAGGAGCCGCCCACGCTGCTCCTGCTCGAGCATGACCCGGTCATCACCCTCAGCCAACGCCGATCGTCCACTCAGCACCTCCTGGCCACGCCTCAGCGGCTCAGCGCCTTGGGCATCGACGTGCAGCCCACCGACCGCGGGGGCGACATCACCTACCACGGCCCGGGCCAGCTTGTGGCCTACCCCATCCTGCGACTGGCCCCCCTGGGCCTGAACCTGGGGCGGTACATGCGGCTGCTGGAGAAGATCGTCATCGACACCCTTGCGGCCTGGGGCGTCCAGGGCCTGCGCGAGCCGGGCGCGACAGGCGTGTGGGTGAGATTGAAGCAGCACCGGCTGGAAACTTCATCCAATCCCGATGATTCCGCTTCGGGCGATGCGCCGCTGGCCAAGATTTGTGCCATGGGCGTGCGCGTTCGGCAAAACACGACGATGCACGGCCTGGCGCTGAACGTGACCACCGATCTATCCCACTTCGACACGATCATCCCCTGCGGCCTGGCCGGCCGGGCGGTGACCAGCCTTCAGCAGATCCTGGGCCCGCGCACGCCGACGATGCCGCAGGTCAAGGACCAGCTTGCGCTCCAGTTCCGCAAAGCGTTGGACGCACGCCAGCCATGAGCGCGCCTGAGCCGAGCTGCTGCGCCCGCTGGACGGACCGGCTGCTCGGGGCGGGGCTGCTGACGGCGCTGGCGGGGTTCGTCGCGGCGATGGCATATCAATCCGCGGCCTGGCCGGGGGGAATGCCGGGGCAAGCGCCGCCAATGCCCGCGCTGGGCGGGTATTGGATCGCCTTCGCGATGCTCTGGGCGCTGCTGGGCCTGGCTGCGTGGCGATGGGGGAAACGACCCGCGAATCGCGCGCGACAAGTTGGCCTGCTCATCCTCGCTGTTGCGCTGGTGGCGCGGCTGATTGTGGTGATGGCCTCTTCGCCGGTGCTCAGCGACGACCTTTGGCGGTACATCCATGACGGCATGACGCTATCGCAAGGCCGCAACCCTTATCTAGCGCCGCCCAGCGATGTAGCGGAAGGCCCGCGGCATGAGCTGCACGATGCGCTGCTGCCGCGCATCAATCACCCGCATCTGGTCACGATCTATCAGCCCGCCAGCCAGCATGTCTTTGCGGTACTAGCGATGCTGCGCGTGCCGACGTGGGACCTGCTGGGCGACCGCGTTTTCCGCCTGGGCTTTGTCGTCTTCGACATGCTCATCATCTCGCTATTGCTGGGGCAGCTTCGCCGAGAGGGCCGCTCGCCCTGGTGGGCGATCCTGTACGCCTGGCACCCGCTGGCGATCAGCGAAGTGGCCGGCTCAGGGCACCAGGATGTCATCGGCATCGCCTGCCTGCTGATCGGGCTTCGATGTATCGGCCGTATGAGCAGGCGACCCGCTGACGAAACCGGCCTTGCTGTGACGGGCGGCGCAGCACTGGCGGCAGCGACAGCGGTCAAGCCGCTGGTCCTGCCCGTGGCGTTTTTGTCGAAAGTGACGATGCGGTCCAACCGCGATGCGGCGGCGGCGTGCGCGCTGGCGGGTGCTGTCACGCTGGCGGCGCTTTACCTGCCCTTCCTGCTCATGGAAGGCGGCCTGGCGAGCATGGTGCACACCGCGCAGGTTTTTGTGGACACCTGGGCGTTCAACGCTTCGCTTCACGCCCTGGCCCGGGCTGGATTCGCCAGCAAGAGCGCAGCGGACCTGCTGATGGCCACCCTGCTGGCAGGCACGCTCATCGCCTGTTTTCTCTTGCGCCTGGACCTGTGGCGTGCCGCGGGGGCGTACCTGCTAGCAGCGCTGCTTCTTTCCAGCACCGCCCATCCGTGGTATGCGCTGTGGCCGCTGGCGATCCTGCCGATACGCTTCAGCCCGGTTACGTGGGTGCTGAGCCTGACCATCGCCTGGAGCTACCAGGCGCACCTGAACGCGGAAGCGTTCCAGGTTGCTGCGTGGATTCGCTGGCTGGAGTACCTGCCCGTCTACACAGCCCTGCTGATGACGCTGGGCCTGAGCCTGCGACGCAAGATGACCCGCACGCAACCGCTTGGAGCGGAACACGAAGCGGCGGACTGATGATTGATCCGGATCAACGGCCCTTCGGGTATCGATCACGAATCCGTGATCATCGACGATCCATATCTACCCGCCTTGCTTCACCTGCTGCTCGATGACGCGGAGCATCGCCGCCAGGCGCGGGGCGAAGTTCGTGTAGAGCGTGACCACGAAGAGCCCCCATGCGGCCAATAGCCACCAGCGGTGCCGACCCGACACGCGGAAGGCCAGGATCGTCAGCACGGGCGTCGCTGCGAAGACCAGAACCACGAAGTAGAAGGCCGGCTTCTGCCCCGCGGCCCAAAGCAGTTCCATCCAGGGCCAGCTCACCGCGGGCTCCCGATGCATCATGATCAGCACCAGCAGCGCCATCGCCTGGAGCACCATCACCACAACGGTCAAATACTGGGCATCAGCAGCGGTTCGGCGGTCAGGGCGGGCTCGTCGGCGTAAACGGCTCATGCTCGGGCGCGAAGAATTGGGTCACCCTAACAGAATCGACCCAACGGGAGCCCCAAAGGGATGGAAGAGGGCGAAAATGTGCGATTTTTGATTGGTGATCTGATTGGTGATCAATGCCAGGTGAAATCAATTACCGTTTCTAAATCACCAATCGCTGATCGCTCCGCCTAAAAATACCGCCCCCAGATCGGGCGCAGGCGGTCGATCTCCTGCGGGTCGATGCGGGCTTTGTCCGACCAGATCGCCAGCTTCAGCGCTTCGTGTGCTGGGCTGGGCTGAGCCTGCAGGATCGACACGTCGTGCAGAGCCGCCTGGATGAGGGCGATGCTGTTTTGCGTCGCCCGCTGGAGGTTGGCCAGGATTTCCTCCAGGAGGGCCTGTTGGGTCTTGCCCGGCTGGGGCGGCCGCCAGCAGTCGTAGTCGGTGGGCAGGGCGACCAGGGCGTAGGCGATCTCGGCTTCGCGGGCGAGCCTGGCCTCGGGCATGCAGGTCATGCCGATCAGGTCGCCGCCCCAGGCCCGGTGCATGTGCGACTCCGCGCGGGTGGAGAACGCTGGGCCCTCCATGCACACGTAGACGCCCCGGTCGTGCACCTGGACGCCCTGGAGCCGCGTCGCTGCGGCCAGCAGCCAGCGGCGCATCACGGGGCAGAACGGCTCAGCCAGCTCCACGTGCACCGCGGCGTGCTCGAAGAAGGTGTTGGGCCGCTTGTAGGTCTTGTCGATGACCTGATCGGGGATGACCAGGTCGCCCGCAGTGATGTGCTCGCGCAGCGAGCCGGTGGCCCCGCTGGCCAGGATGTGCGTCACCCCCAGGGTCTTGAGGGCGTAGATGTTGGCGCGGTAAGGCACCTGGGAGGGGTTCAGGCGGTGGCCGGGCCCGTGCCGCTGAAGGATCGCCACCTCCACACCTTCCCATTGGGTGAGGATAATGGGCGAGCTGGGCGGGCCGAAGGGGGTGTCGGGCTGATGGGCCTGGCCTTGCTGGGCATTCAGGGCCTGTTCGAGGCCCGAGCCGCCGATGATGCCGATGCGTAAAGGTAGCATGGGCCGCATGATACCAGGAGACCCGGCCGGGGCGGAATAATCCAG
>DASVCG010000388.1:0-2713 GCA_036381755.1 Phycisphaeraceae bacterium
CGGCCAGCATCACGATCAAGAAGAGCGTGGTCTTGTAGTTCATGGTTGCTCCGTCTTAGCCCTTGCGTCGCACGAGCCACACGCCGACGCCCGCGACCGCGACCGCTGCGGGCATGCCGCCCATGAGCAGCCAGTGATAGGCGCGCAGGGCGCCGTCGGTGATCGGCTCGATCCGTCGGATGTCCTGCGTGCGCGGGCTGGCGGCGATGAGCTGATCCAGGCCGGCGAGCCAGTAGACGCAGTTGACGAACAGCTCGCTGTTGCCCGGGAACAGCGACCCCACCAGCTCCGCGGTGCCCGGCCCCAGCAGGCCGTAGGTGGTGATGTTGTTGCTGGCCCAGACCGGATCGGTGAAGACGATGAGCCGGTCGTCGCCCCGCTGCGCCGCCACGCCGATGAGATAGCTCGCGGCGCTTAGGGCCTCATCGAAGCGGGCCTTTTCCAAATCCTGCGACGAATAGATGTTCGTCTGCGCCCACATCCGCTGAGCTTCCAGGCGGACCAGCGGGTAATGCTTCACCTGCGGCGAATCGGCTGACTGGTCGGCTGACTGATCGGCGTCGTCCGCCTGATCGCTGGGCTGGGTTGATGTTGATGAAGAAGCTTCCTCCAGCGTCAGCGGGCTGGCCTGGAGGAACACCGCGGGCATGCCCCGCATCGCCTCGGTGATCGCCAGGTCCTGGGGCCAGCGGTCCACGTTGAACTGCGAGGAGGCAGCGGTGCGGCGGTTGGGCAACTGCACCTCATGAAGGATGATGCGGTCGGTCTGCGGCGTGATGCCCCACGACTCGACCAGCTCGACGATCGGATCGGGCTGGCCGAACTGCGCCATGGGATTCACGGTGAGCAGGATCATGGCGGTGTCGCCCTGGGGCAAGCGGCGCTTGAGCAGGTCCGCCACTTGCTCTGCGCCCCCGCCTGCCATGGGGTTCATGGGGTTGCTGGGCATCAGGGGCAGGATGATCCAGATCGCGCGTTGACCCGGCTTGGGCTCGGGGGCCGGGCCCGGCGGCATCGGCTGGCCGAACGAGGTCATCCGCCCCGCGGGGTTCCACTCCTGCACATCAAAATTGGCGCTGCGCAGCCGCTGGGCGACGAACTCGTAGCTCTCCGCGCTTTGCGAGCCGAGCACGGGGGTGCGCCCGGTGGAGACAAAGACCACCAGCGGCGGCTGCTCCAGGCTCAGGCTCAGGAGCGCCCCGGTGAGCCGCTCCTCGCCCAGGAACAAGGGCTCGCGCCGGCCGGTCTGCCGCACCATCTCCGGGTCCGGCTCGCGGAACATCTCCTGAACGGGGATGATCCGCACCTGCTTGGGCCCCATCACCACCACCGATGGCTCGCCCTCCAGCGCGCCGCGGATCTGGTCGTAACGATCGACCGTCTGATTCTGCTCCAGCGCCTTGAGCGTGTCGCGGATCGACTGGCGGACCTGGTCCATCTGATCGGCGATGCGCAGCGCCTCGTTCTTCACCGCGGCGGGCGCATCGTTGCTGTCAGCGGTCTTGCGGAAGCGGTCCACCGCCACCGCCAGCACGTTCTGATCCACCTGCCGGAGGATCGATTCCACATCCGCGCGGATGCTGCTGTAGTCCGGCAGCGCATCGGTCAACTGCTGCTGGATCCGCTCATCGACCGGGTCGATCTGCGTCTGGAGCTTGCGCAACGCGGCGACCACCGCCTCGATGAACTGCTTCGTGGGCCCCTCGCCCAGTTCCGGGTTCTCCGCCATCTGCCGCAGGGAAGGCAGCAGCGACGTGGTGGCCTCGATGACCTGGCGCAGCCCCTGGCGCCCCTGCTCGATGCCCTGGGCCAGGGGCGTCAGGTCTGACTCGAACCGCTTGCGCAACTGGGCGAAGAAGGCCTCGCGGGCCGCGACGTCCTGGCCCGGGTCGATGTGCTGCACGCGCAGGCTGGGCGCGTATCGGCCGTACTCGGCGATCAGGTCGCTCAGGTGTTGAAGGTGCTCGTTGTAAGCGCCGAAAAGGCCGACGATCTGGTAGTCGCCTTCGAGCTGGCGCAGGACTTGTCGGGTCTGCTCGGCGAAGCTGTATTGCCGCGTGGCGGTGAAGTCGAACCGCAGGTACTCGCGGTAGGCGATCCAGTTGATCAGGACTACGAGGCCGACGGCCGCCAGCGCCGCCACGGCGACGTTGAGGCCGTACTTGAGCCGCCGGCTCGCCTGGGTGTTCTTTTGAAGGTCGTCGCTTGCGTCGGGCATCTTGGGCTCCGGATTCGATCAAGCGTTGCGTGTCTGATGAATGAATAACGATGCGCGGCTCGCCAGCCGCGACACGGGTGCGGTTCTCAGCGCCACCGCCTGCTCTCGAGCACCTTGACCGCCAGGAACAGGAACAGGCCGATGCCGCTGAGGAAGTAGACGAAGTTGCTGGTGTCGACCAACCCCTTGGAGAAGGCCTCGAACTGCTGGCTGACGTTGAGGTAGTGCATCGCCTGCCTCAGCCCCAGCGGCACCTCCTGCGCCTGGCTGAGCTGATACATGCCGATGGTGAAGAACCCGGCCACCAGCACCGTCAGCAGGAAGGAGATGATCTGGCTGTGGGTCATGGCGGAGAAGAACAGCCCCACCGCCATGTACAGCCCGCCCACCAGCCCCAGCCCCAGCAGGCCCGTGAGCACGGGGCCGTAGTCCGGCTCGGCGTTGATCTCCAGCACCACGATGTGCCCCAACAGGGGCGCCAGCAGAACGATCAGG
>DASVCG010000389.1:0-5956 GCA_036381755.1 Phycisphaeraceae bacterium
CCGCGGTGAGCCCATCAGCGCCGCCTTTGCCGACGGGCGGCTCATCTCGCCGTCGGTCTACGAGGCTGTGCGCAGCGGCGAGGCCACCGGGCAGATCGGCCCGCTGCTGCTCAACGTCGCTTCCTTCCTGGAAGAGGAAAACGAGGTCCTGCTCCGCTCGCTCACCAGCCTCCTGGAGCCGCTGATCCTCATCGGCCTGGGCCTGGTGGTGGGGCTGGTGGCGATGAGCATGTTCCTGCCCTTGTTCGACCTGACCGCCTCGGCAGGCGGAGGATGATCGCCATGAACATCAACATGATGAGCATCCAAAACCAAAATCCTCCGCAGCCGGGAACGCCGATTCGGAGCAACGCTGGATGACGCCCCTGGCCACCAAACGGCGCAGCCCCATCGGGCTGGACATCGGCAGCCGCACGATCAAGGCGGCGCAACTGGTCCGCGCCGGCTCACGGCTGCGCCTGGCCGCAGCGGTGGCGCTGGACCGCGCCGAGCCGGGCGAGCCGTTTTCCCCCGCGGAGGCTGAGCGCCTGCGCCGCGTGCTGGGCTGGCAGGGTTTTGCGGGCTCCAGCGTCGTGGCTGCGGCGCCCGATCAGGCCTTGCTAGCGGGCGTGCTGGAGCTGCCGCCCCGCTCTTCCGGCGCGCCGGTGGATCAGATCGCCCGCGCTGAGATCGGGCGCATCCACCGCTGCGAGCCCGATGCGCTGGAAGCCGCGTTTTGGGAGTTGCCCCCGCCGGCCCGTCCCAACAGCAACGGCCCGATGTCGCTGGTGGTGGCCTGCGCTCACGATCGCGCCCAGTCGCTTCTGGATGCTCTGGACGAGCCGGGCCTGGAGTTAGCAGGGCTCGACAGCCGCGGCTGGGCGCTGGCCCGCGCTTGCTCGCCCCTCATCGAAGACCCTCAAAGCCTCACCGCGGTGCTGGACCTGGGCTGGCGCAGCGGGCAGTTGACGCTGATCCACCGCGGCCTGGTCATCTACGAGCGCGTGCTGGGCGGCGTGGGCGTGGAGGCGATGATCGAAGCGATCCGCCGCCAGATGAACCTGCCGGTTTCCATGATCGAGCACCTATTGGCGGCGCTGGGCCTGGATGAAGCCGCGGCTTCCTGCCAGGAGGACCGGCTGCTGGCCGGCCGACTCCGCGGGCCGCTGGAGGCTCACCTGGAGCACCTGGCCCAGGAGCTGAGCCTGTCGCTGGCCTATGCCTCCAGCCAGTATCCCGATGCACCGATTCAGCGGCTGCTGGTGACCGGAGCGGGCGCATCAATCCCCGGCCTGGTGGAGCAGTTGGCCCAAGGGGTGGAGACGCCCGTAACCGCTGTGACCCCCGCGGACGTGTGCGACGTGCCGGCATCGCTTGAGGCCCAGGCGCGTCGCGGCGACCTGCTGGCCGCGGTGGGCCTGGCGATGTATCCCCCGGAGCTGATGACGTGAGCCCCCCGCCTTCAACCACCATCCAGGGCGTCAACCTGCTGCCCGCCTGGCGGCGTCAAGCCAGGCGGCAACGACGGCACCTGCGCCGCTGGCTGCTGGCCTGCTCCCTCTACGCCGCAGCCCTGACGCTGACCTGGCTCGGGGCGCACTGGGTCTGGACCGGCGACGAACGCGCCCTGGCCCAGACGCAAAGCCAGCTCGAAGCCGATTTGAAACAGGTCGACGAATCCCTGGCCCAACTGCGCCCCCGCCTGGCCCAGGTGCAGGCGACGCTGGCCGCGTCGCGATCGGTAGGCGGCAAGCCCGACTGGTCGATCCTGCTCAACCTGCTGGCCCAGTGGCTGGGCGAGGACATGATGCTCACCGCCTGCCAGTTGGAGCCGTTGGATGCGGGATCGCCTGTGATGCCCGCTGTGCCCGCCGTGCCCGCTGCCCCCGTCCCGCCGACAGGTTCGCCCGCGGCTTCCGTTGCTTCCTCCGCCTCCGCCCCTGGCCGATACCGCCTGCGCCTGCAAGGCCTGGGGCGCACGCAGCAGGCGGTTTCCGCTTACGTGCTGGGCCTGGAGCAGACGGGCCTGTTCGAGCGCGTCAAGCTCATCAGCACGCGAAAAGAGCCCTTCGGCAGCGGGCAGGCGGTGGGGTTCGAGCTGGAGTGCCAGTTGCGTCCCTGACGGACGCCTGACGGACGAAGGAGAGCAGCCGATGTCGGCACGCCAATCCCTTGCCCTTAACTCCCGCCAGGGCATCAACGCCCTGTGCGTGGGCGTGTGCCTGCTCTTGAGCGTAGCGGCCTACTGGGGCGGCCTGCGGCCCATGATCCAGGAGCGTCGCGAGCAACAGGCCCAGCAGCAGCAGTTGCGCGAGCAGCATCAGCAGCTCCAGGAGCGCAGCAGGCAGCTTCAGCAACTTCGCCAGCAACTGGCCCTGACCGAGCAGGCTGTGGCGAGCGAGCCGCTGCGGCTGGAGCCGCTGACCGCGCTGAATCAGCGTGTGGCGCAGATCACGGGCTTGGCTGGCCGTTGCGGGCTGGAGGTGGACCAGATCCGCCCCGGCCCCAGCGTCGCGGGCGTCCACTATTACACGGTGCCCATCCACATCGAGGGGCGGGGCGAGTTCCACGCTGGGGTGGACTTTCTCCACCGCCTGCACGAATCGCTGCCGGACGTAGCGGTGCCGGTGCTGAGCCTCCAGGGCCGCGGCGCGGGGGGCTCGCCCGCGTTCCGCTTCGAGCTGACCTGGTACGCCGCCCCACCAGCCCCCGCGGGCTAAAAGCTAGAGGGCAGAGGGTAGACGACAGGCGGCGATATCATTGAAAATGATGAATCTTTTTTGATGATACCTTCAAGAACGACCCGGCCAGGGCCGTGAAGGCCCGATAAGGAAGCGAGGTGCCCGGGCGTCTTCTCCGGCTATATCAAAAATCTCGATAAACGAAGCCGGGAAATTGCCGATACTGGCCAAAGGCCCGCAACACGTCGTTCTTCGATAGGCGGGTCGGGGGGTTCGGAAGTAAAGACGCCATGAGTTCAAAGCCCTCTCCGTCGGCGTTCAGAGATCCGCAGTTTTCCAGCCGTATCACCCGCCAGGTTGTGGACAAAGCCGAGCAGCTTCTAGGCCCGGCGCTGGATGAGCAGCAGCTCAGCGCCATCCTGGCCGAGGTGGCCCAATCCGTGCAGGACCTGGATGAGCCCGAGCGGCAGCAGCTTCGGGAGATCGCCCAGCTCATCGAAAAGGCGCACGGGGTGGACGACCTGAAAAACCCCCTCAGCTGCGCCGGGGCGTTCGAGTTCGCACCCTCGCCCGACGGCATGTTCCTGTCGCTGACGATCCACCCGCCCGTGGCCGGCGGGTCGGCGGTGACGGTGGAGGACGTGCTGGCCTGGCTCAAGGAGCGCAACATCAGCCGGGGCGTGGACCTCAAGACGATCAAGCGGGCCGTCGAGCAGGCCCAGCAGGGCAAGGAAGTCCGCGACACGGTGGTCGTCCGCGGCAGACCAGCCACCCCCGGCCGCGACGCCCGCCTCGAACGTTTCGCCCGGCGCACCCCCGACGGGCCGCTGGAGCCGGTCCGTCTCATCGGCCGGGACGACCCCCTGCTGCTGTGCCGCCAGGGCGACATCGTCATGCGGTATATCCCGCCCGTGCCCGGCGAGGCCGGCTACACCGCCCTGGGCGAGCCCATCGAGCCGCCTGCGCCTCAGGACCTGGAGCACACCGCCGGGCCCCACGTCCGCGTCCACAACAACGAGTACATCGCCGACGTCAGCGGCGTGGTGATCTTTGAGGGCAACCGCGTCGAGGCCCGCAAGGTCCTGGTGATCTACCAGGACCTGACCCGCAAGTCCGACCCGGTGGACTTCGACGGCGAGGTCCACGTCCGCGGCGCGGTCCGCTCCGGCGCCATCGTCAAGGCCAGCGGCAACATCGTCATCGAGGGCCCCGTCGAGGCCGCGGAGATCCACAGCGCCCAGGGCGATGTCGTCCTCCGCAGCGGCGTGGCCGGCCAGAACGCCGCGGTCATCCGCGCCGGCCGTGACGTCATCGCCCGCTTCGCCGAGGCCGCGTCCCTCTTTGCCGGCCGCGACATCGCCCTCCACGTCGGATCGCTCCACAGCCGACTCCTGGCCTACAACCAGATCGAGGCCACCCAGGGCAAGGGGCAGATCGTCGGCGGCACGGTCATCGCCGGCGAGAAAATCCGCGTCAAGCAATTGGGCGCCCGCGGCGGCATGCGCACCGACGTCACCGTCGGCCTCTCCCCCGACACCCTCAACCGCCTGGGCGAGATCGAGCAGGCCACCGCCCGCGCCGCCCAGCGACGCAACCAGTGCACCGAGCTGATCGAGCAGATGAACCGTGCCGTGGGCGACCCCCTCAAGCTCAGCCCCAAGGAGCTGGACGTCTACACCCGCCTCCGCCAGCTCCAATTGGTCTGCGACTACCAGATCCGCCGACTCAATCAGCAGCGGCTCGACGTGCTGGCGGAAAGCGCCCGCCACCACAAGGGCCGCGTCGAGGTCCTGCTCAACGTCATGTCCAACGTGCGCATCACCATCGGCGACGCGGAGCTGGAGCCCGAAGGCTACTTCGGCCCGTGCACCTACTACTACCACGAGCAGCACGGCCGTATCACCACCAAACGCGGCACTTGACGCGGCCCTTCATCAAGCCGATCATCTGCGCGAACGGGGCAGGGATCATCGCGACGCACCCGGGGGCGGATCACTTCGCCAGACCACGCCTCCGCAAGAGAGCGACCGGCTGGGCATGAGCGGCGCTATGCCCCCTGCTGTCAAGCGTTAACGGTTTTGCGGCCTTTTGTCCGAGGAAGAAAAAAATCCCCCGCCAAATCCAAAGGTCGGTCCTTCTGCGGGCCGATGAGATCAGCGGCGGTCAGATCTCAGAGGCAAAAGACGGTGTTTCACGCATTCCGCGCAATTCTGATTGTGGCGGCCCTGACGGTCGCCGCGCAAGCCGAGCGGGTGGTGCTCCACAGCGGCGAGGTGCTTCAAGGGCGCATCATCGAGCAGACCCCGGAGCACGTGGTGCTGGACCACAGCTTCCTGGGCCGGCTGACCATCCCCGCTGCGCAGGTGGCCGCGATCGAACCCGACAGCGCTCAGACGGCGCCGACCGCGACCGCCCCGGCCGATGCTGATCATGCGCCCGCTGCCACGCAGCCCGCTGAGCCTCCCGCCTCCCAGCCCGCTGAGACCGAGCCCCCTGCCACGCAGTCCGAGGTGGATCTTGGGGCCGCAGCGGTTCCGCCGGCCCTGGCCGCCCCCGCCCCGGAGGAGAAGAAGCCCTCCTTCTTCGACGACTGGAAGGCCTCCATCGCCCTGGGCCTGGCCGGCTCGCAGGGCAACTCCGAAACCCAGTCCTTCAACGCCCACTTCAACGCCACCAAGGAGACGCCGGAGGACCGCTGGCTGGCGGACTTCTCCTACTTCCTGAGCTTCAACAACGGCGAGCGCAATCAGAATGAGCTTAAGGCCGACTTGACCAAGGACTGGCTGATGCCCGAATCCCCCTGGTTCTTCTTCGCCCAGGGCATCTACCAGTACGACGAGTTCGAGGCGTGGGAGCACCGCTTCAGCGGCTTCGGCGGCATGGGCTACACCTTCGTCAAGAACGACCGGCTCGAGCTCATCGGCCGCGGCGGCGTGGGCGCCACCTACGAGATGGGGCTGGTCGACGAGCTGGTCCCCGAGGCCCTCTTTGGCGCTTCAATCCTCCGCTGGCAGCTCACCGACAATCAGACCCTTGCCGCCTCGACGACCTACTACCCGGCCCTGGACGATATCAGCGAGTTTCGGCTGGTCTCCAGCCTCGAGTGGTCCATCAAGATCGACCAGGCCGACGGCCTGAGCCTCAAGCTCGGCATCAACAACGAGTACGAATCCAACGTCGTCGAGGGCAAGCACAACGACTTCAAGTACTACGGCGCGCTGGTCTTCAACTTCTAAACATCGACAGCACAGGATAGACGTGACGGCCGACCGCCCACGCCCCACAGCCAGGGGGCG
>DASVCG010000390.1:0-10174 GCA_036381755.1 Phycisphaeraceae bacterium
CTGCGGTTGCGCTCAATTTTCATCCCCCCTCGAGAGGAATCAGCCCGAACACTGAGGCGCCTCTCTGCCCGAATCGTAGGCAGGTACGGGGGTGCGGCTGTCTACCGGAGCCGTGAAAAAAAGTCCACCGCCACGGCCCCAGCCGAATCTGCCTGACCCAACCGGCTCGCTTGAACCCGCTTCGCGTACGGGAGACCATGCTGGGGCGGTTGTGCGGCTCGATCAGGACCAACAAGCGTCGCTGCTGCGCCGGATGCGGCATCGCGCAGGATGGCTGCCAGGATCGCCGCCTGGGCGGACGCAAAACCGCCCTGCTGGGCTCCTAGTGGCGGAAAGACCGGCAGAGACCAGGGCGGAAAGGAGTTGAGCCGCTGCCCATGACAAGGGCCCCGGGCCCGGCTACGAATGTGGTGGGCCGTGCAAGGTGGGCGGCTAGGTGGGCGGCGTGGCCAACGCGGCCCAAAGGCCCTTCTGGAATGACAGGATGACTGACAAAGTCAGCGAAAGAAGTTATGATGCCCCTTCATTTTGCCCCGACGTGTGAACGGGCCTGTCTGGGAGAATCTGGCGTGCGATGTGGTCAACGTAGTCGATGGATCATCCTGACGTTGTTCGCAGCCTTGACCGCGGTCATCCTGCTTCCCTCCGGCCCCGTCCGGGCCCAATCCCAGCCCCTTGGAATGGACGGCTCCAGCGGCATGGCGGGGCTGAAGGTGTATCAGAATGAGGTCTGGGGGCTTGTCCAAAGCACGGTGAAGAACTACACCGACCAGGAGCAGTCGCCCCTGGTGGTCGTCTCGCTTGAAAAGAGCCCTCAGGTGTGGTTCGGAAGCCGCCTGTGGCTGCCGCCCCGGAGCCGCCGCATCTGCCTGACGCCGATTTACCCTTCCAACCTTCCCGCGGACGCTCAGACGTTCAAGCTTTGGACGCGGCTCATCGACGATTCGGGCCCGCAGGAGCGGAGCTTCTACCCCAGCGGCCTGGAGGGGTTGCTGCGCGTGGCGGACGAGTCTTACCAGACAGCGGTCATCTCGGACGTTCAGGACGACGCGCCGCGGAACGCCTCGGTGGCGCTGCGGGCCGTGGGGGGGCTGCCCCCGCGGACGCTGTATCTGTCCGACCAGTCGATGCCCTCCACCGCTGCCCAGTGGCGGGGGATCGACGGGCTGGTGATCAGCCAGGAGCGGCCCGACTGCACGCCTCATCAGCTTCAGGCGCTGCGGCAGTGGATCCTCACGGGCGGGCGGGTCTGGGTCATGCTCGATCAGGTCCAGCCCGACTGGCTGCGTCAGTTGCTGGGTGATGATTGGCGCATCAGCGTGCTGGACCGCGTCTGGCTGAACGAGCTGACGATCCGCCGGGAGTCGGACGGCACGGAGCATCCGCTCCGGTTCGATTACCCGATTCAGATGGTTCGCGTGGTGGTGCCGGAGGCGGGCGCTGCTTCTTCAGAGGATGTGGAGGTTTTCCACACGGTGCAGGGCTACCCGGCGTCGATCCGGATGCGAGTAGGTGAAGGCCAGGTTCTGGTGACGACGCTGTACGCCTCAGCCTGGCTGGACCCGGCGGATGCGAAAGCGCCCGCGGCGCCGCTTCGCGACCTGGGCTGGTTCGTGCAGCGCAGCGCCGGTGATCAGCAGCAGATGGCGTCGCAGGAGGAGGGGTTGACCGACCTGGCCGCGGACCTGGTGGGCTACCGCATCATGAGCCGTCAGCCGGTGCTGGCGGTGCTGGTGCTGTTCACCCTGGGCCTCCTGGTGAGCGGGCTGCTGCTGGCCAGGTCGAACCGCCTGGAGCTGATCGCGGTGATCGGGCTGGCGCTGGCGGTCGTGGCCTCGGTGGCGCTCTTGGGGATGGGTCAGATGCATCAAAGCGGCAAGCTGCCGACGCTGGCCTCAGCACGTCTGGTGCAGCCGGTGGCGGGGCATCCCTACGCCCGGATCAGCTCGCTGTCAGCCATCTACAGCCCGGAACTGCGCCGCGAGGTGACCTTGCGCGGGGATGTGTCGGAGCTGGCCTGGCCGGCCGACGCGGTCCGCCGCCAGGAGCCGCTGCGGATGGTCTGGAGCGACACGGAGCACTGGGCGTACACGACCCTGCGGCTGCCCGCTGATGCCGTCCAGCTCATGCCGGCCGAGGGTCTGGCCAGGCTCAGCGAGCCCCTGCTGGCCACCTTGCGTTTCACCCAAACGGGCATGGAGGGGCGCATCGCCGGGGAGACGGTGGGGCCGCTGGAGGATGGGTTGCTCCTGGCGCCCAGCGGCCGGCTGGCGGTGCGATTCACGGGCTCGGGCACGTTCAGCACCGACGCCGGGGCCAATCTGGAAGCGGATCAGTTCATCGGCGCCAGCGTGCTCACCCAGACGCAGATCCTGCGGCAGCAGGCCTATCGCCGGCTGCTTCAGGACCGCGAACGTCCCGATCAGGCGACGCTGCTGGCCTGGGCGCCGCAATGGCCCAGCGACATGGACCTGGAGGTGGAGAACCTTCAGCAGCCCAGCCAGACGCTTATCGAGCTGCCCATCCGCGTCGAGCCGCCTGCCCCCGGCACGCGGGTAACCGTGCCCGCGGCGCTGATGCGGACCTCGCTTTTCCGCGAGGCCGGCAGCGGTTACGCCGCCACCATCTTCAACGAGCGCACCGGCGAATGGGTCTACCCCATCACCAACGAGCAGGCCGTTCTCCTGCACTTTGCTCCGCCCGCGGGGCTTGAGCCTCTCCAGGTGGAATCCGCCCGGCTCACGATGCACCTGCGGGCCCCGGGCCGTAAGTATGAGGTGATCGTCTACCGCCAGGGCCGCGTCGAATCGGTGCACGAAGGCCAAAACCCCCTGGGCGCGCTGAGCATCGAACTGGCCGGCGAGAATGCGCCTACCACGCTGGCCGACGGCGGGGTGGCGGTGGGCGTCAGGGTCGGGCCCACCCAGAACCAGCAGCCGATCCCCTGGTCGCTGACGCAGATGAGCCTGGACGTGACCGGCACGATGAGACCCCAACCTTAGAAACCCTGGAAGCCCCCGGAAACCCCGGCCCTGCCGCGCCGGCCCCCAGCGCCCGCGGCTCGGCCCGTGTTGACAGCCTGTTTTCCTCTAGCGGGAGTCGTCCGTATGAATGAGCAGCCCGTGGTCCAGACGCAGAACCTCACCAAGCGCTACGGCGACTTCGTCGCGCTGGATGCGCTGACCATCAGCCTCGACCGCGGCCGAATCCTGGGCTTCATCGGCCCCAACGGCGCGGGCAAGACCACCACGATCAAGATCCTGGTGGGCCTGGCCAAGCCCACCAGCGGCACCGCCACCATCGCTGGCGCCGACTGCGTCCGCGACGCCAGGCGGATCAAGCGGCTGGTGGGCTACATGCCCGACGTGTTCGGCGCTTACGACAACATGCGCGTCCGCGAGTACCTGGACTTCTTCGGCGCCGCGTTCAAGATCCCGCGCAAGGAGCGGCTCAAGCGCATCGAGGAGTGCCTGGAGATCGCCGGCGCCACCTACATGAAGGACCGCTACGTCGAGGCGCTGTCGCACGGCATGAAGCAGCGCGTGGGCATCGCCCGCACGCTGCTGCACGACCCGGAGGTGCTCATCCTCGACGAGCCGGCCAACGGCCTGGACCCCCAGGCCCGCATCGAGATGCGCCAAATCCTGCTGCGCCTGGCCCAGATGGGCAAGACGCTCATCGTCACCAGCCACATCCTGCCCGAGCTGTCGCGCATCTGCGACACGGTGGCGATCATCATCCAGGGCCGGCTGCGCGCCTTTGGCACGCTGGAGCAGATCATGCGCCAGATCAGCCAGCGCCGCATCATGGAAGCGCAGCTCCTGGACAGCGCCGACGTGGCCCGCGCCGCGAAGCTGCTGAAGGAGAACCTGGAGCCCGACGCGGAGGTCACCCCTTCCGAGGCGGAGGCCGAGGTCCGCTTCACCACCAACAAGGACGATCAGCACCTGGCCGGCCTGCTCAAGCTGATGGCCCAAAGCGGCATCCATCTGGTGCAGTTCCGCGAGGTGCCGCTGGACCTGGAGGACGCGTTCCTCAGCGTCACCAAGGACGTGGTCGGCGGCAGCGGCGACCGCCCGGCAGAAATGATGCAAAGCGCCAAGCTCAAGGTCCCCACCGCCTCGTAAGGCCCGCGGCCACCCGCCCGCAGGAAGGCGGCCGCGAAGCGGCTTTTTCCAACGAGTTTTTCCGGCGAATTTTTCTAGTAAAAAACGGGAAAATCGAATCCCCCGCACGACTGAACCGCCATGACTCATCCGATCATCCACCGTGAGCTACTGGGCACCCTCCGCACCCGACGCGCCTTGATGGTGCAGGTGCTGCTGGCCGCGGCGCTGGCGACGCTGGTGCTCTTGCGCTGGCCCAGCGACGCGCGGGTCGACATCACCGGCGAGCAGGCCCAGCAGGTGATGCGCGTGTTCGGCTACGGCCTGCTGACGGGGCTGATCCTGCTGGCGCCGGTCTTCCCCGCCACCAGCATCGTCCGCGAGAAGCAGCAGGGCACGCTGGCGCTGCTGCTGAACTCGCCGCTGAGCTCCTGGTCCATCGCCGCGGGCAAGCTGGTGGGCTCGCTGGGCTTTGTGCTGCTGCTGATGGCGCTGAGCGTGCCGGCGGCGGCGGCGTGCGTGGCGATGGGCGGCATCGACCCCGTGGGCCAGTTGGCCAAGCTCTACCTCGTCCTGGGCATGCTGGCGCTGATGTACACCACACTGGGCCTGCTCATCAGCAGCTACGCCCAGACCGCTGACTCGGCCCTGCGGATGACCTACGGCATCATCCTGCTGCTGACGGTGGTCACGCTGGGGCCGTACCGCTTCCTCCAGGGCTCGCTGGTTCTCTCCCCGGCTGTGCTCACCGCGATCGACTGGCTGCGCTGCCTCTCGCCCATCCCGGCGGTGCAAGAGGTGTTCGGCGGGGGCGGGATCACCGCGGCGGGACTGGCGACCGGCGGGGGCACCGCGGGCCGGTTCATCATCCTGGCGGGCCTGAGCAGCGCGATCTTTTTCGTCTGGACCGCCACGCGGCTCAACCAGCGGATTTTCGACCAGGCGCGCGACGCGGGGAAGGTGACCGACGACCGCTCCGCCGCCGCCCGCGCCTACCGCCGGGTGATGTACCTGTGGTTCTTCGACCCTCAGCGGCGCAGCGGCCTGATCGGCCCGCTGACCAACCCCGTCATGGTCAAGGAGCAGCGCTGCCGGCGCTTCGGCCGGGGGCACTGGATGATGCGCATGATCGGCGGGTGCCTGATCGTCTCGTTGCTGCTGATGCTCGCCGGCGCCAGGCAGTCCCAGACCTGGGGCGTGCGCGAGCTGGGCGGCATCATGGTGCTGCTGCAGGTGGCGCTGATCCTGCTGATCACGCCCAGCCTCGCCAGCGGGCTCATCAGTGCTGAGCGCGAGAGCAAGGGCTGGCAGCTCCTTCAGATGACGCCGCTGTCGCCGCTGACCATCGTGGCGGGCAAGCTCATGAGCGTGCTCTGGACGCTGACGCTGCTGCTTCTGGCCACGCTGCCGGCCTACGTGGTGCTGATCTACATCGACGCGGGGCAGATGGTCGTGGCCATCAAGGTGCTCATCAGCCTGACGCTGATCGCGGCGCTGGCGCTGTTGCTGTCCGCGGCGGTCAGCAGCCTCCTGACGCGCACCGCCCCGGCCACCGCCACCTCCTACACCCTGCTGGTCGTCCTGTGCGTGGGCACGTTGCTGTTCTGGCTGGCCCAGGACGCCCCCTTCAGCCGCACGACGGTCGAGGCGGTGCTGATGGTCAACCCGCTGGCCGCGGCGCTGAACCTGATCGAAGCGCCGGGCTTTGCTGACTACAACCTCGTGCCCATCAATTGGTGGATCGTCGGCGGGATGTGCCTGGCGTGCCTGGGCGTGTTGATCGTGCAGACCTGGCGGCTCACGAGGCCGCAATGAGCAGCCCGCTGCGGACGGGCAACGGAAAAGGCGAACATGATCCAAGCTTTTCATCCGCGTGTTGGTCAAGGGCTCAAGCTCCCGCGAGCGTGGCGGCCGATGCTGGCTGCGCTGGCGCTGGCGTGCCTGGGCGCCGGTCTGGGCGATCCGCTCGTGCCGGTGGAGCCGACGGTGGACGGCCTGATCGATCAGCCGATCTATCAGGACCCGCTCCTCGAGGAGCCGCAGCGTGAAACCGTCTTCTCGCCACGGCTCGAGGAGCTGTGGTTAGCAGCGCTGAAGCGGCCGGAGGTAGACCTCCGCGCCGACGCCGCGATGGCTTTCGCCCGCGCCCAGGAGATGGGCCTGCCCGCGGATCAGGATGTGCTGACCGCGTTGACTGAAGTGCTCAAGAATGAGCCGCACCCGCTTGTGGCGATGGCTGTGGCCAGGGCGCTGATCGCCTTCGACGCCTCCTCCGCGGCGCCGGTCATGCTGGATCGCCTCCAGGCGACCAACGACTCGGGCTTTGCGCTCTTGGTCGACCCGGCCCTGGCGCGGTGGGACCATCAGCCGGCCCGGCCGCTTTGGCTGAGCCGCCTGGAGGACGCCCACGCGCCGCAGAGCGTGCGGATCTCAGCGATCCAATCGCTGGCGACGGTTCAGGAATCCAAGGCCATCGAGCCGCTTCTGGCCCTGGCGACGGACGCTCATCAGGCGACGCCGCTTCGGCTGGAGGCGGCCCAGGCGCTGGGGCGGATCGCTCCGTCGGGGCTGGTCGAGCAGGCCCAGCAGCTCAGCGCGGGCGAGGCGCCCGACCGCGTGATCGCCGCTTCGATGCTCGGCGCTCACCACGACGGCCAGGCTGTCGCGCTTTTGCAGCAACTGGGGCGCGATGAGGACCCGGTGGTGGCCTCCACCGCCCTGGGCGTGCTTAACGGAATCGACCCCGCCCAGGTGGCGCCACTGGCAGCGGATCTTCTGAGCCACCCGGACCCGAACGTGCGATACGAACTGGCCGCTGCGGTGGCGACGCGGCGCAGCACGGAGGCCGCGGTCACGCTGGCCCGCCTGCTGGATGATCCGAGCGTGTCGGTGCGGAGCCTGGCGCGTCAGACGCTGATCGACTACGACGCCTCGCCCGCGCTGCGGGACACCGTGCGTGAGCAGTTGACCGCGGCCTTGACCCAGCAGGGCTGGCGCGGTCAGGAGCAGGCGGCGCTGGCGGTGGGCATCCTGGACCATGAGCCAGCGGCCCCGCAGATCATTGCGCTATTGGACTCGCCCCGCCCGGAGGTGCGCCTCGCCGCGGCCTGCGCGCTGAGACGGCTGGCGATCCCCCAGACGCTGCCCGACGCCTACGCCCGCCTCCAGCAGTTGACCCAGGAGGCCCTGGCGACCAATGAGCGAAGCCGGTCGGAAAATGAAAAGGCGCAGGAGATCGCCCAGCAGCTCAAGGCCATCGGGCAGGAGACCACCCAGCTTGTGATGTTGATCGGGCAGCTTGGCTACACGCAGGCTGAGCCCCTCCTGCGGGAGTACATCCCCAAGCACTCGGGCTTCGCCATCGATGCGCGCAGCGCCGCGGTCTGGGCGCTGGGCCGTTTCCACGAGGGCCAGCCCGAGCCGGAGCTGGTGGAGGCGTTCATCAGCCGGCTCTCCGATGTCAACCCCCTGGACCCGGAGGCGCAGACGGTGCGCCGGTTCGCCGCGGTGGGCCTGGGGCGGATGAAGGCCTCCGATGCGATGGGCGCGCTACAGACGTTCTATCAAAGCGAGACCTATTCCGCTGACATCGGCGGGGCGTGCCGGTGGGCGATCATGCAGATCGCCGGCGAGGAGCTGCCCCCCCTGCCGCCCATCGTCACCCGCGCCCAGGGCTGGTTCCTCGAACCGATCGAGCCCTCGCCCAGCGGCTTCTGACCGCCCGCGGCGCTCAAGAAATCATCGCAGCCATCCTGCCTTCCATGAGCATACGCCAGACCACCGTCGAGCTGCGCGTGCGCTACGCTGAGTGCGACCCGATGAACGTGGCGCACCACGCGGCCTATCCGGTCTGGCTGGAGATCGCCCGCACGGAGCTTTTGCGCCAGCAGGGCGTGGCGTACCGCGACCTGGAAGCGCAGGGCGTCTTCTTCGTCGTGGCCCGGATGAGCATCCGCTACCGCAAGCCGGCAAGGTATGACGATTTGCTCCAGGTGGACGTCGAGGCGGTGGGGCCCGCGGGCGTGAAGGTGGAGCACCGCTACCAGATCCGCCGTGGCGATGAGCTGCTGGCGACCGCGGAAACCACCCTGGTCTGCGTCGACCGCCAGGGCAAGCCCCAGCGCCCCCCTGCCACGGTGCCGCCCCTGGCGTGAAAAGCCGGTAAAAATCGTTCTACAAGCTCGGGCCAGCGCCGCCAGCAATCACAGTAGCGCACAGCCTGAAACCGCAGCGGTGTCGGCAGCGGATGATCGGGACGTGCGCTAATCGCTTGAAAGCTCCCGCACCCACCCTTGCGTCAGGCCGGCCACGGTGTCGGGCGGGTCGCCCATCAGATGCGTCACCGCGTTGCGCTGACGGCACTTGTGCTGCGGGCCCAGGTATTCCAACTGCGACCGCCCTGCTACGCGAGCCAGCAGACACCCCAGCGCGTGAGCGACGGCGTGCCCCTCCAGCGAGGAGGCCCAGGGCGGATCGCCCAGCGTTTCACGATAGATGAGCCAGTAGTGATTCGCTGCGCGGACGAAGGCGGCGCGGTGCTGGCGCAGGTGGCGCGCTTTGCTTAGCAGGTGCGCCAGGGAGAAGCCCAGGTCGAACGCGGGGTCGCCCCAGTGGATCACCTCGTGGTCCAGCAACACCAGCCGGCCCTGGTGGATGAGGATGTTCTTGGGGCTGTAGTCGCCATGCACCAGCGTCAGGCGTCGATCGAGCGTCTGCTCGATCAGCCGGTTGAGGAATGGGGCCGCTTCGGGCACTTGTGAAGCGGTGTACTCGTAATAAGGCTCGATGCGCAGCGTCTGGAAGAAGCGGCGGTCGTCGAAGACGCTCGCCAGCGACTCCCGCGATTCTGCTGCGCTGCGGTGCACCTGGCCCAGCAGGCGGGCGAACTGCGCCACGTGATCCTCTTCCAGCCTGCCGGCCAGGAGCAGCGATTTCCAGTTGTCGTGCGGCTGGGGCACCGCGGCCATCGCCAAGAGGTGATGCGCCGGGTCTTCGAACACGAGCGGGGGCACCGCGCCTTGCGGGGCCAACTGGCTAAGCCAACGGATGCCCAGCGCTTCGCGCTGGATGCGGGCCGGGTCGCTGAACCAATCCACCGCCACGCGCAGCTTCGCCAGCGCCTGCTTGAGCACCCAGGCCTCGCCGGCGCTTCGCCGAACCAGGACGGTTCGGTTGGAGATCCCGCCGGCCAGCGTCTGCACTTCGAGCGGCTCGCCCGGCGTGATGCGGCCGGTCTGCTCCAGGTAAGCGCGCAACTGATCGGGCTGTTCGATGTCCAGCTCGGTTGTGCTCATGGGCGTCATTCGTGGCGCAGGGCGACGATAGGATCGAGGTTGGCGGCGCGGTCGGCGGGGTATCCGCCGAAGATCACCCCCACCGCCATGCTGATCCCCACCGCCAGCGCCAGGCTGTAGGGCGTGATCGCGGTCGGCATCTGGGCGATGAGGGTGATGACCCAGGGGATCAGCATGCCCAGCCCCAGGCCGATGAGCCCGCCGACGGTCGAGAGCACCACCGCCTCGGTGATGAACTGGCCGACGATCTGCCGTTTTTTAGCGCCGATGGCGCGGCGGATGCCGATCTCGCGCGTGCGCTCGGTGACGGAGGCGAGCATGATGTTCATGATGCCGATGCCGCCCACCAGCAGGCTGATGCTGGCGATCGAGCCCAGCACGATGTTGAACGTGCGCTTGGTGGCCTCGGCCTGGCGCAGCAGGGCCAGGGGCACGTCGATGCGGTAATCCCGCTTGGGGTGGAAGCGGGCCAGCATCGCCTCGATGGCCTGGGCGACGGGCTGAACGCGGTCGACCGATTCGACCTCGACGATGATCTGGTGCAGCTCGACGCGCTCGCGCTCGAAGGAGCCGGTGGATCGGCGGGTGGTGATGTCGCCGAAGCGCTCCTGTGCCAGGCGCAGGGGGATGTAGGCGTCGATCGCCTGGTCGGGGGTTTGCAGGCCGTCGACGCCCTCCTCGCTGCGGACGATGCCCACCACCTCGAAGTAGTCCGAGCCGATGCGGACGGATTGGCCCAGGGTGTGCTCGGTCGCCAGCAGCCGCCGGGCGCCC
>DASVCG010000391.1:0-2117 GCA_036381755.1 Phycisphaeraceae bacterium
GCCCCGGCTCGGCCGCCAGATTGTAGCCATCGGCGCAGCCGAACGCCGCTCCCCTTCGCACACCTCATCTTTTCTTTTTAAAGCACGCGCCAGTGTCGGCCGTCGCGGGCCAGCAGCACATCAGCCGCCGAGGGCCCCCACGAGCCGGCCGGGTACGTGGGGATCTCCTCGTCGCGGTCCTGCGCCCAGGCGTCGAGCACGGGCTGAACCACCCGCCAGGCGTGCTCGATCTCCTCGCGCTGCTTGAACAGCGTCTGGTCGCCCCGCATCGCGTCCAGCAGCAGCGTGGCGTACGCCTCTGGCGGCTGAGCCTTGAACTGGTGGGCGTAGTCGAAGTCCATCACCACCGGCTTGATCCGCATGCCGATGCCCGGCACCTTGCCCTCAAAACGCAGGCGGATGCCCTCGTTGGGCTGGACGTTGATCACGATCTGGTTCGGCGGCTGGCCCAGCGCGCCGGTCATGCGGTCGCGGAAGAGCGTGTGCGGCGTGGGGCGGAAGTAGACGACGATCTCGGTGAGCTTGCGCGCCATCCGCTTGCCCGAGCGGAGGTAGAACGGCACGCCGCTCCACCGCCACGTGTCCACGAACACCTGTAGCGCCGCGTAGGTTTCCGTGCGGCTGTCGGGGTCGACGCCCTCCTCCTCGCGGTAGCCGACCACGGACTTGCCGTCGATGCTGCCGCGGGTGTACTGGCCGCGGACGGCGATGTGGGGGATCTGCTCCGGCTGCGGCTGACGCGCCGCGGTGAGCACCTTGGTGGACTCGGCGCGGATGTGGTCGGCGCGGAGCGTCACCGGCGGCTCCATCGCCACCAGCGCCATCACCTGGAGCAGGTGGCTCTGGATCATGTCGCGCATCGCCCCGCCGTCGGGCCCGTCGTAGTAGCCGCCCCGCCCTTCCACGCCCACCGTCTCCGCCGCGGTGATCTGCACGTGGTCGATGTAGGTGCGGTTCCACACCGGCTCGAAGATGGCGTTGGCGAACCGGAACACCAGCAGGTTCTGCACCGTCTCCTTGCCCAGGTAATGGTCGATGCGGTAGATGCTCTCGTCCTCGAACACCCGCCCCAGGACGCGGTTGAGGTGCTGCGCCGAGGCCAGGTCGTGCCCGAAGGGCTTCTCGACGATGATCCGCTGCCAGGGGCGCGTCTCGCGGTTGATGGAGCACCAGGCCCGCCCCTCGGTGACCATGTCGTGCCGGCCGATGTTCTCGATGATCGGGTCGTACAGCCGCGGCGCCACCGAAAGATAAAACAGCACGTTGTCCCCGGTCTTGTGCTGCGTGGCCAGCTCGCACATCCGCTGCTTGACGCCGGGCATGGCCTCGCTTTGCGACGCGTCAGCGGCGTGGTAGTAGATCCGCTGGGCGAACCGGGCCCAGGTCGAGGCGTCAAAGTCCCGCGAGAAGTGCGCCGCGTGCTCCTTCAGGTAATCGCGGAACTGATCGTCCGTGTAGGGCGTGCGGCTGATGCCCAGTACCGCGAAATGCTCGGGCATGAGCTTGCCGCGATAAAGATCGTAAAGGGCCGGGACGAGCTTGCGCTTGGTCAGGTCGCCCGAGGCGCCGAAAATCACGATCAGGCAGTCGGAAACAGCGTTGTTGCGATGAGGCATGGAAGATCATCAGCTCCGCACATGGCCTGTGCAAAACGGTGAAAAGCAAAAGATTATTGGAATCGCCAGCCCAGCAGCCCCCAGCCCCCTTCATCGACCACTCCAGCAACGGTCTTTGCACGATCATAACCGACCCCCGCTGGCGGCGAGCCGCTCCCCATCCCGGTGGATGACGAGGGCCAGGCCAAACCGCGCCGCAGGGGTCACCGGCTCAGCGCCAGGCTCACGACCATCAGGTCAGCGGGGTTGACCCCGGCGAGGCGGCCCGCCTGGCCCAGCGTGGCGGGCCTGAACTTGTTGAGCACCTGCGCCGCTTCGGTCCGCAGGCCGCCGATGCGCGTGTAGTCCACGTCCACCGGCAAGGGAGCCTGCTCCTGCTGACGCAGGCGCTCGAATTGCTGGCGGTGGCGCTCGACGTAGCCGGCGTACTGGAGGTCCGCCAGCACGCGGGCGACAAGCCGCTTGTCGCGCGCCATCGTCGGCAGCAATCCCCCCTGCCCC
>DASVCG010000392.1:0-5175 GCA_036381755.1 Phycisphaeraceae bacterium
GCCTGATCCCAGAGCTTGGGCGCCGTTTGCAGAATCAGCCCCAGATCGGTGAAGAAGCTGCGTCGGCGCAGGTAGAGCAGGTCGTAGGCCAGCTTGCGGCGCATGCCGGCCAGGTCGTTGCTGTAGCCGTTGCGGACCTGGGCCAGGCCGGTGAGGCCCGGCGCCACCGCCAGCCGCCGCTCGATCCGCGGCAGTGCTGCGCGGAGCTGCTCGATCACCTCGGGCCGCTCGGGCCGCGGGCCCACGATGGACATTTGCCCCATCAGGACGTTGATCAATTGCGGCAGCTCATCCAGGTGGCTCTTGCGAATCCATTGACACCCGGGCAGCACGCGCTGGTCGTCGCTGGTGGCCAGCCGCACGCCGTGGCGCTCAGCGTCCCGGCGCATGGTGCGGAGCTTGTAGAGGCAAAAGAGCCGTCCGCTGCGGCCCACGCGCCATTGCCGGTAGATCACCGGCGAGCCGTCCATCCACCAGACCCACGCCATGCAGAGCAGGAGCACCGGGGCCGACGCGATCAGCCCCAGGCTCGCCAGCAGCACGTCCATCGCCCGCTTGCAAGGCTCGAACCACGGGCTTGGCGGCTGCGAGCTGGGCGGCAGGGGGGTCGGGTTGGGTCGACGGTGCTTTGTCACGGGTTTCATGGCTCATCCGGCTAACCCACCGGGGGCCGGACCCCGACCGCCGAACATCGGCGGCTCGGAGGGTGCTATCGTCGCATTCCCTCGGCCACTTAAGCGGGTTGCGCAAGAGCGGGCGATTGATCCAGCAACAACGCATGCGCCTGTCGTGTCTGCCAGGCCGGTCGAATCGGTTTTGGAGATGTGGTCGCTGGCGCGGGCGGCGCGGCTTGTGTCTTTAGTAGGGCCTGTGGTCGGCCGATAGCTCTACCCGCCAACCGCCCGGGCTCAACCCGGAGCCCGAAGCGGCCTGGCGACAACGCCCCCATCGGGAGAAGCGATTATGGCGCAACTGGTCCTGACCCAGCGGCAGAAGCGCGAAGCGGATTTTTATCGGCAGTACGCTTCCATTCAGCGCGTCCGCTGTGTCGATTGGGCGCCGGTGCAAGGCCGTGAGCAGCGGCTGTGGAATCCTTATTGGCACGTGTACCACCTGGCCCGCCGATCACTAACCCGCCCGGGCCAGCGGCTGCTTGACTTTGGCTGCGGCGTCGGCATCGCAGCGGTCCGCCTGGCGTACCTGGGCTATCAGGTGGACGGGTTTGACCTATCCGAAGAAAACCTGGCCGCGGCGCAGCAACTGGCGCAGGAGCACCGCCTGGCTGACCGCTGCCAATTCAATCGCATGGCCGCGGAGCGGCTGGACTACCCCGGCGACCATTTCGACGTGGTGGTGGGCATCGACATCCTTCATCATGTGGAGATCGGCCCGGCGGTACGCGAGGCGCGACGGGTGCTCAAGCCCGGCGGGGTGGCGATTTTCAAGGAGCATATCGAGGCGCCCCTGATCGAGCCGCTGCGGCGGTCGTGGCTCTTTCAGAGGCTAGCTCCGCTGGAGCCTTCGCTTGAACACCACATCACGCCGGACGAGCGCAAGCTCACGCGCGACGACCTGCGGCTGATTACTTCCCAGTTCCGCCGCGTCCGCACGCGATGGTTCACGCTGCTGGAGCGGTTAGACCGCATCCTGCCCGGCGGGCAGAGCGAATCGCGCCGCGGCCGGCTGCAACGGTTGGACCATCGCCTGCTGCATCTTTGTCCGCCGATGCGAAAGCTGGCCGGCACCGTGGTGCTCATCTGCTACAAGTAAAGATTGATGCGGATGACGGGCTGCGCGGTCGCGCTCATTAACCAGCGCGCGCCGCGGTAGGGGGGGCGGATCAGGATCGCTTGTAGAAGGGCAGCTTCACCACCTGCCCCGGCACGCGCTGCGAGCTGATGGCCACACTCACCGCATCGCCCACGTTGCAGGAGCCGGCCTCCACGTACGCCATCGCGATGGGATACCCCAGGGTGGGTGAGAGGCAGCCGCTGGTGACGGCGCCTTTGACCGCGTCGCCCACATACACGCTCATGCCCTGGCGGGGCGTGCGCCTGCCTTCCAGGCGGATGCCGACGAGCCGCTTGCTTGGGCCGCTGGCGGCGATGCGCTTGAGCGCCTCCTGGCCGATGAACGGCTCGCCATTGTCGTCCTGGTCCTTGTCCAGGCTCACGGCGAAGGCCAGGCCGGCGGCGAACGGGTCGGTCTGCTCGTCCAGCTCGTGGCCGTACAGCGGGAGCGCAGCCTCGATCCGCAGCGTGTCGCGAGCGCCCAGCCCCGCGGGCCTGAGCACCTGGTCGGCGTCCCCGCCGTCCTTGAGCAGCAGCTTCAGCGCCATGCCTGCCATCGACGCGGGCAGGATCACCTCCACCCCGTCCTCGCCGGTGTAGCCCGTGCGGCTGATGATCATCTTGAGTATCAGCAGGTTTTTCACGCAGAAGCTGAACCGCTTGAGCGTGGGCACCTCGCGCGAGAATCGGCCGATCAGGTCCATCACCTTGGGGCCCTGCACCGCGACCATGGCGGTGGATTCGGTCTGGTCCTCCACGTTCGCCACCAGATCGCCCTTGATGCGTTCCAGGTGCTCCAGCACCTTCGCGCGGTTGGCGGCATTGACCACCAGCAGCCAGTGGTCGTCGAAGCGGTAGATGAGCACGTCGTCCATCACGCCGCCTTGCTCGTTGCACACGAGGCTGTAGCGGCAGGTGTTGGGGTTCATGTCGCTGACGCGGCGGGTCAGGGCGCGCTCCAGCAGCCGCCGGGCGTGCCGGCCGGTGATCTTGAACCGCCCCATGTGGGACACGTCGAACAGCCCGCCCGACTGCCGCACCTGCTGGTGCTCCTCGATGATCGAGGTGTAGAGGATCGGCATCTCCCAGCCGGCGAAATCCACGAAGCGGGCGCCGTGCTGCTGGTGAAACGAATAAAACGGGGTGCGCTTCACAAGAAGGTTCCTGGTGCTGACAGCAGGGGTGTCCGCGATGATCCGCTGGTCTAGGCGGTGAGCGCCGGGCCGGCTTTTTTAGGCTCGCGAGAGGTACTCGCCCGTCTCCGTGCTCACCCGCACCGTCTCGCCGATGCTGATGAACGGCGGCACGCGCGTCTTGAGTCCGGTCTCCAGCGTGGCTTCCTTGAGCTGGTTCGTGGCGGTGGCGCCCTTGATCCCCGGCGGGGTGTCCGTAACCACCAGGTCCACCGTCTTGGGCAATTCCAGTGACACCGGCTGGCCCTCCGCGAACAGCACCGTCACCGCGGTGTTGGGCTTGACGTACTGCATCGCGTCGGCCACCAGATCCGTCGGCAGCGTGTGCTGGTCGTAGGTCTGCGTGTCCATGAAGACGTGGCCGGCGTTGTCGGAATAGAGGTACTCCAGCTCGCGGCGGTCCAGGTTGACCGTCTCGATGTCGTCGCCCGAGCGCAGGCGCTTCTCGATGATCGTCCCGTCCGGAACCCGCTTGAGCTTGACCTGCACGAAGGCCCGCAGGTTGCCGGGGGTGACGTGCTGAAACTGGGTGATGACGTAGATGACGCCGTCGAATCGGACGGCCATGCCTGGGCGAAGGTCAGTCGATTTCATGGGCTTGCGTTCTCTCTGACAGTCAAAAATCCTCTGGCAATCAAGCCGGCCTCGCCGGGCCGAGCGGGAATTCTATACGCTTGCAGCGAGAAGGGAAAACGCCTCGCGGGAAAGAAGGGGGGCCAGGGTCTAGGAAAGCGGATGAAAAAGAGGGGATTTGACCGCATCGCGGGCTGTTTGTCGCCTGCGACTCGGCTTTAGGCGTTCCGACGCAAGAGTTTACGCTGCACGCAGGCGGTCCTGATGGCCAAGCCCAGGGCCGAGCCCAGCCGCGGATTTCGTGCCCGATGGGGCGAGCTGTTCTCCGACGCCCATGATCCATATGGGAGCCGCTGGATCACTGCGGGGCGGGAGTGCCTCGCGGTGGAGCTCAGGAGCTTGCAAGCCGCTGTTTTTGCCGGGCAGGCGTGCTGACTGGGCCGGCTTAGCGGCTAATCCACGCGGCGGAAGCGCAGGGCGTCGGCAACGAGCAGCCCCGAAGCATCCTCGGCCAGCAGCTCGACAAACCCCGGCGAAGCTACCTCGAAGCGGTAGGTGCCGAGGCTTCGCGATTTGCTGGGGCGGATGCGCAGCAGCGATTCGCCGTCGGAGTGGCGGATGCGCACGTTGAACTCGCTGTCGGAAGGATACGGGCTTTTCTCAAGCAGCGACACTTCGTAAGTGCCGTCGGCGAGGTGGGGCGTGAAGCGGACGAACTCGCCCGCAGTGGGGCGATAGCCATTGGTCAGGTAGAAGCCGTTGTGGCCGCGCCGGTCGGCCGGGGCCCGGGAGAAGCGGTGGCCGACCCAGAACCAGGGCGTGGCATAGAAGCCGGCATCCTGCACGCCGATGATTTGATCGGCCGGCGGGGCCTCGGCGTGAACATGCAGAGCGACGCGGAAACTTTGCGGGGCATGCATCGTCTCTTGCGTGGCGACCCGCACGGTGCTTGCATAATCGCCCGGCTTGAGATTGGTCGGGTCAATCGTGACGCGGATGCCCTGGTTATTCCCTTGCCCAAGGGTTTCAATGCGCAGCCAATCAGCAGCGGCATCGGGTTCCATACTCAGCACCTTCAGCGGGGAGAGCGTGCCGCTGCCGATGTTGACGGTTTGCAGCTCACGGCGAAGGGGGGTGCTGGCTCCGGGATGCGTGTGGATACGGAGGGTGTGGGGCAGGGGCTGAGTGTACTGGCCGTACACGTTGGCCGCCCAAGCGGGGCGGATGCGGAAGGAAGGGTCGTCCGCCTGGATTCTCAGCACGGGCTGATCGATCGGATCGCCGCTGACGGTCAGGTGCATGGTGCGGGCGGCGGATTCGTTGCCGCGCGTAACGACGAGCGTGACAGGGTAGATGCCGGGCTTGGCGTAGCGGTGGGAGGGATCGCGTCCGATGGCCCAGCTGCCGTCGCCGAATGTCCAATGGTATTGGAGCGAGTCGGCATCTTCGGCGGGTTGCGAAGGGGCGGCGGAAAACTGCACGGTTTGGCCTGTTTGGGCCGGGCCGGGGGGCGTCATGTCGGCCAGCAGGCGTTGCTCGCGCCGCTTGCGATCTTCGAAGATCTGCCAGAACACGATCCACGGGTCGAGGTTCATCACCTGATCGCCCCGGCCGTCGTC
>DASVCG010000393.1:0-3373 GCA_036381755.1 Phycisphaeraceae bacterium
GGGCCAGAGGATACACCCGCTGGGCCGACCAGTCACCGTGGATCAACGCCGACCAGAGGCCCGGGCCTCGATGGATCGCCGATGGATCGGACCGCGACGGGAGAAGGCGCCGCTGGAAAGAAAAACGGGTGCTCGCGGGTAGGCCGCCTCAGGCGGTCTCGCCCACGCGTTCCACCGTCTGGGCCTGCCAGCCCTTTTCCCCTTCGATGAGCTGGTAACGCACCAATTCGCCGTCTTTAAGCGAACGGAAGCCGTTGCCCTGGATCTGGGAATAGTGGACGAAGACGTCCTGGCCTGCGGGCCCCAGAATAAAGCCGTACCCTTTCTTGGGATCGAACCACTTGACCCGACCTTGCGTTGACATGCTCCATCTCCTGTACCTGATCCAGACAATGATGAAGGGGGGACGGACGACGTGGGCCGACGGCGGGGATGACCGGCGCCGCATCAAACGATACCTGCTACAACCGGCACCCCGGCTCAGGCGCCTGGCGGCTGACGCCTGCTTACCGAATGGACCCGGATTTCCCCATCCCGTCGACAGCCAGCGACATGGCGATACCTGTCCTGCGCGCAACACCCCCAATCGATCCCCGGATTCCCCTCCCCCGGATCAATGAAAAGGCGTATACGTCACGACTTACCCCCCGGAGTTCCCCATCCCAAAGCCAGCGCCCCCTTCGCTGACTTTGGGCGCGGAAGATCTGAAACTGCCTAGATTATAACGATCAGGAGGCTCCGACGGAAGCCTTGTCTTGCTCCTCCTGGGCCAGCGCGGCCTTGCGGGAGAGCTTGACCCGGCCCTGATCGTCGATCGAGATCACCTTGACCCGCACCTGATCGCCGACCTTGACCACATCGGTCACCTTGTTGACATAGCCGTCAGCCAACTCGGAGATGTGGCACAGGCCGTCCTGGCCGGGGATCACCTCGATGAAGGCCCCGAAGTCCTTGATGGAGCTGACCCGGCCGGTGTAGATGTGGCCGACCTTCACCGCGGCACAGAGGCGCTCGACCTCGGCCAAGGCGGCCTCGGCCTTGCCGGCGCCCACCGCGGAGATGATGACCGTGCCGTCCTCCTCGACCTCGAGGGTGGCGCCGGTCTGCTCCTCCAGGGCGCGGATCGTCTTGCCGCCGGGGCCGATGAGCTTGCCGATCTTGTCCGGGTGGATCGTGGTGGTCAGGATCCGCGGGGCGTTGGGGCTGATCGAGGATCGCGGCGCCGGCAGCACGGCTTCGATCATGTCGATGATCTGGAGCCGGTTCTTGCGGGCCAGCTCCAGCGTCTGGCGGATCTGGGCGATGTTGAGCCCGCGGATCTTAAGGTCAAGCTGGATGGCGGTGACGCCCTGGCGCGTGCCGGTGACCTTGAAGTCCATGTCGCCGTAGTGGTCCTCCTCGCCCTGGATGTCGGTGAGGAAGACGTCCTGCTGGCCCGGCTCATCCGCGGACACGAGGCCAATGGAGATGCCCGCGACAGGGGCCTTGATGGGCACGCCGGCGTCCATCAGCGCCAGCGTCCCGCCGCAGGCCGAGGCCATGCTGGAGGAGCCGTTGGATTCGAGGATGTCGCTGACGACGCGGACGGTGTAGGGGAACTCGCTCACGTCGGGCAGGACCGGCTCCAGGGCGCGCTCAGCGAGCTTGCCGTGGCCGATGTCCCGCCGGCTGGGGCCGGTGATCCGCTTGGCCTCGCCCACGGAGAAGGGCGGGAAGTTGTAGTGGAGGTAGAACTTCTCCGCGTACTCTTCGCCCAGGCCGTCGACGATCTGCTCGTCCTTGCCGGTGCCCAGCGTCACGGTCACCAGGGCCTGGGTTTCGCCGCGGGTGAACAGGGCCGAGCCGTGCACGCGGGGCAGCACGCCGGCCTCGCAGGTGATGGGCCGCAGCTCGTCGTACCGTCGGCCGTCGGTCCGCCGACCATCGCGGATGATCTGGCGCGTCAGCCGCTCCTCCAGGTCGTGGATCGCCAGCTTGGCCTGGCGGCGCTTGGCCTCCCATTGGCGGTACTGATAGAACGTGGCGTCAGGGCCCGGGTCGGGCAGCTCGGTATCCAGGAAATTCTGGATGGCCTGGGACACAGCCTCCTGCCGCTGGAGCTTGGAGCCCTCCAGCGTCTTGGCCGCCCGCAGCGGCTCGGTGAGCTTGCGGTTGACCAGGTCCACGATTTCCTGCGAGGGCGTCTGAAGCTCGAACTGCTTGGGCTTGCCCGCCTGGGCGGCCAGCTTCTCGATCAGGGCCGCCACCTGCTGAACGTACTGGTAGCCGAACTCGATAGCGCCGACGACCTGATCCTCGGGCAGCTCGTGGGCCCCGACCTCGATCATGTTCAGGCCGTCCTTGTGGCCGCACAGCAGCAGATCCAGGTCGGAGTACTCCCGCTGGGCGGTGGTGGGCATGATGACGTATTCGCCGTCGATCCGGCCGACGCGGACGTTGCCCACCGGGCCCTCGAAGGGGATGGAGCTGATCGTCAGCGCCGCGGAGGCCGCGATGCCCGCCAGCACGTCGGGCTCGTTGATCCCGTCAGCGGCCAGCACCCAGCACTGGACCTGCACCTCATCCATAAAGCCCTTGGGGAACAGCGGCCGCAGGGGGCGGTCGATGTTCCGCATGGTGAGGATTTCTTTCTGGTTGGGCGCGCCTTCGCGCTTGCGGAACCCGCCGGGGAACTTGCCCGCAGCGGACATTTTCTCGCGGTAATCGACGGTCAGGGGGAAGAAGTCCACGCCCTCGCGCGGCGCGGCACGGACCGCGGTGCCCAGCACGACCGTCTCGCCGTACTGCACCAGAACCGCGCCGTCGGCCTGCTTGGCGACCTTGCCGGTCTGAATGCTCAGCGTACGGCCGCCGATTTCCAACTCAACCTGATGAATGGCCATGAATCCTGTTCCTTGGCAGGGGTCCTGTTCCGAATACGGGGTAATGGGCCGCCCGGACCTTTGCGGCCATGCCCCGGCTTCGCCCCTGCCAGGAAACAGAAGACAGATGGCTGGCGGCATGGAAGAGGCCAGGCCGGCGGGCCGGGCGTTCGATGCGGCGAGCCTACTGCCGTCTGTTCCCCGCCGGAGATAGGGTCATCCCGGTTCAGGGAGCGAAACGGTACTTGACAACGAATTCTACTTTCTCAGCCCCAGGCGGCCGATCAGCTCCTGGTAGGCCGAGTGATCTTTCCGAGCCAGGTAGCGCAGCAGCCGGTTCCGCCTGGAGACCATCATCAGCAGGCCCCGCCGCGAGGCGAAATCCTTGCGGTGAGACCGCAGGTGCTCGGTCAGGCCGTTGATCCGGTGGGTCAGGATCGCCACCTGCACCTGGGGGGAGCCGCTGTCCTTTTCGTTCCGCTGGAACGAGCCGACCAGTTCTGCTTTCTTTT
>DASVCG010000394.1:0-3220 GCA_036381755.1 Phycisphaeraceae bacterium
TTGCGATCCGAAAACCGCTGCCTGATCAGCGGCAGGGTGGGATGATCCAGATTGGGCTTGGCCATGACAATCGCTCCAGCGTCCAATGCGTCGAGGGAATTCTAGGGAAAAAACCGCCCATGCCAAGCCGCGGCACAGCAAGCCCGGACGCTGCGCCGCCGGCCAGCGGCCTTCAGGCAACCCCAACAACCCAACCGCCCAGCGGCTCAGCCGGCCTCGATCCGCTCGACGAGGTCGGCAATCAGGGCGTCCCACTGCTCGATCGCCTGCGGCCACTCATACGCCAGCGTGTCCGCCAGGGCCACGGTGTCCTGCGAGGTGATCAGCACCTTGAGCGTCTGGAGCTTCTGGATCAGGTCCTGGGTCAGCTCTTCAAAAGGCCGGCCGTTGGCCCCGAGCCGCCCCAGCTCGATGCCTACCATCGCCGCGGAATGCGCCACCGCCTGCTGGGCCTGGAGCCAGACCTCCACCGCCTGGCCGATCTTGCCCATCGCCTGGCGGGCCTCGTCCTGCTGGAGCAGGTCCGCAGCGTCCTCCTGATACTGGCGCGCCTGGGCTAGGTGCTCGCGCACAGCCTCCAGCGTGGCGCGGGCCAGTTGACGCGGATCAGCGGAATAGAGCTTGACCTCCTGGCCCTCGACAGCGGTTCCGTGGGCCTGGGCGATCTGGTCCGCGGTCAGAAGCCGGTCGTTGAGCCGCACCTCCACGACCACCCGGCCGTGGGGCTCCAACTGCCGCCTAGCCGACGCCAGCACCGCGCCGAGGCTGTCGCCTTCCAGGTCCACCGCGTCATCGTCAAGGAAGATGGGCATGCGGGCATGATAAGCCCCCGCCTGCCAGCGCACCACTCAAATTTGCTGTAACATGCCGCCTCCGAACCCTTCCCCCTGGGAGGCCACCGAACATGCCGCAGCGGATCGTAGTGCTCGACGGCTATACGCTCACACCGGCTCAGCCAGGCTACAAGCCGCCCCCGGGCGAGCTGGATTGGGAGCCGCTGACATCGCTGGGCGAATTGATCGTTCACGACCGCACGCCGACCGAGGAGGTGGTCGCCCACGCCCAGGGGGCTCCCATCGTCCTGACCAACAAGACCGTCATCGACGCCAAGGCCATCCAAAGCCTGCCGGAGCTGCGCTACATCGGCGTGCTGGCGACGGGGACCAACATCGTCGACCTGGACGCCGCCAGGCAGCGCGGCATCCCCGTCACCAACGTCCCAGGCTACAGCACCGCCTCCGTCGCCCAGCACGTCTTCGCCCTGCTGCTGGAGCTGGCCACGCACACCGCGGCGCACGCCCAGGCGGTGCGCGAAGGGCAGTGGTCGCGCTGCCCCGACTTCTCCTTCACCGTCGCGCCGATCGTCGAGCTGGCCGGCAAAACGCTGGGCATCGTCGGCCTGGGCGCTATCGGCAAGCAGGTGGCGCGCATCGGCCACGCGATGGGAATGAAAATCGCCGCGGCGCACCAATCGAGCATGCGTCAGGTGGATCTGCCGGGCATCGCCATCGACTGGATGCCCGTGGATGACCTCTTCGCCCACGCCGACGTCATCACGCTGCACTGCCCCCTGACGGACCAGACGCGCGGCCTGGTCAACGCCCAGCGGCTTGGCCGCATGAAGCCGACGGCGTATCTGATCAACACCGGCCGCGGGCCGCTGGTGGATGAGTCAGCACTGGCTGAGGCTCTCGCGCAAGGCCGCCTGGCCGGCGCGGGGTTGGATGTGCTCAGCACCGAGCCGCCACCGCCCGACAACCCCCTGCTTGGCGCGCCGCGCTGCGTCATCACGCCGCACATCGCCTGGGCCAGCTACGAGGCCAGGCAGCGGCTGATGCGCATCGCCGCGGACAACATCCGGGCGTTCCTGGACGGGCGGGCGGTCAACGTGGTGAACTAGGGGCCGCCCCGCGATCCCCCAGGCAAGCCCGTACGACGCTCCATGCCGCTGGACTCCGACCACGCCATCGCCCCGGTGCGCATCCTCCTCCTGACGGCAACGGAGGCGGAGATGTCGCCCTTAGCCAAGGCACTGGCGCTGCGAAGGCACGGTTCCCATCGGCAAGGGCGTTACAGCGACACCCAGCTCATCGCTGAGGTGATCGGCATGGGCCGACAGGCGGTCCATCAGCACGTGCCCGAGCTGCTTGGCCGTCACCAGCCGCACTTGGCCGTGCTGGCGGGCTTCAGCGGTGGATTGGACCCAGCCCTGCCCGCGGGGCACGCGTTCCGTGCCGTCCAGGCCATCAACGAAGCAGGCGAAAGGATCGACCTGACCGCCCTGGGGCCGAGCATGACCGACGCTCAGCCTCACCGCCTGGCCGCGGGCGTCGTGCTAAGCGTCGATCAGCCGGTTTGCCAGGTTCAGGAAAAGCAGCAACTGTTCCAGCAATACCGCGCCTCCGCAGCGGACATGGAAACCTGGCCCGTGGCTCAACTGGCCATGCAGCACCACACCCCCCTGCTGGTGATCCGTGCCATCTGCGACCCGGCCGACGCCGCTTTGCCCCCCCAGGCCGCCCACTGGGTGGACGCCCACGGCAAGCCGCGATGGGGACCGCTGCTCCGCTTCCTCCTGGCGCAGCCGGGGCGGGTCGCAGCCCTTTGGCGGCTTTATCAGCAGGCCCGCCTCGCCGGCACCGCCCTGGCCCGCGCGGTGGAGGCATCGCTCAAGCAGCTCGATGCCGCAGCCGACCTTCATCGCAACGGGCTGCGCCCATCGCCCAAGGGTTCTGCGCCATGACAGACCTGCGCGACGCCCAGCGGCTGATCGTCTTCGGCGGCAGCTTCGACCCGCCTCACCTGGCCCACGTCGCCCTGCCGGAGCTGGTCCGCCAAAAGATCGGCGCGGACCTGGTGGCCTACGTCCCCGCCGGCCGAGCGCCGCACAAGCTGGACCAACCCCAGACGCCCGCCCACCACCGTCTGGCGATGCTGCGTTTGGCGCTGGCCGACTCGCCGCGCTGCGTGATCCTCACCGATGAGATCGAACGAGCGTCGCAGGGCCTGCCCAGCTACACGGTCGATACGCTCGAAGCCTTGCGCGGGCGGCTGGGGCCAAACGTGCGGATGTGGCTACTGATCGGGGCTGACCAGTGGCGGATTTTTTCGCAGTGGAAATCGCCGCGGCGCATCATGGAGCTGGCTCAGCCGCTGGTGATGATCCGCCCGCCGGACACAGCCGAGTCGCTTTCAGCATCGCTGCCGCAGGAAGCCGTCT
>DASVCG010000395.1:0-3561 GCA_036381755.1 Phycisphaeraceae bacterium
CAAGCGGCCCGGCAAGGTCAGCTACGGCGTCTCGTCCTACGGCTACGACGTCCGCGTGGGCACGCTCTTCAAGATCTTCACCAACGTCAGCCCCCACGGCGGACAGGCCATCGTCGATCCCAAAAACTTCGGCGAGGACATGTTCCTCACCATCGACACCCGCCAGACGGGCAAGGATCACGTGATCATCCCGCCCAACTCCTTCGCCCTGGCCGAGACGGTCGAGACGATCCACGTGCCGCGCGACGTTCTGGCCATCTGCGTGGGCAAGAGCACCTACGCCCGCTGCGGCATCATCGTCAACGTCACGCCGCTGGAGCCCGAGTGGCGCGGCAAGGTGACGCTGGAGATCAGCAACACCACCCCGCTGCCGGCCAAGATCTACGCCAACGAAGGCATCGCGCAGATGGTGTTCCTCAAGGCCGACCGCGTCTGCGCCATCTCCTACGCGGACAAGCAGGGCAAGTATCAGGATCAGCCGGGCCTCGTTCTGCCGAGGGTGGATTAGCGGATTGCCAAAAGAGCGGATTAAGAACGGTATCTCGCCTAAGCAGCGGGTTCGCCAACGTCGGTTTGTGCGTCGTGAAAAAGTGGGGCGATAGGGGCATATAGCAACCTAGAATTCACAACACAGAGGATCAGGGGCAGCAGGCAGCATGAAGATCACACGGAAGTTCACCAAAAAGGGGCAGGACGTCTTCGCCGGCGTCGAGTGGGCCAGGCGGGCCAGCCGCATCAGCAACCTCGACGGCTCGGTCGTCTTCGAGATGAGCGACGCGGAGGTGCCCGCGTCCTGGTCGCAACTGGCCACGGACATCATGGTCAGCAAGTATTTCCGCAAGGCCGGCGTGCCCGACCAGCTCCAGCCGGTGCGGGAGAAGGGCGTGCCCGACTGGCTCGCTGCCCATCAGGCGGCCCCCGACGCCCAGACCGGGCCGGAGAAGTCCGCCCGGCAGGTGATCCACCGCCTGGCCGGCTGCTGGACCTACTGGGGCTACAAGCACGGCTATTTCGACTCGGAGGCCGACGCCCGCGCGTTCTACGACGAGCTGGCCTACATGATGCTCCACCAGATGGCGGCGCCCAACTCGCCCCAGTGGTTCAACACGGGGCTGCACTGGGCTTATGGCATCAACGGGCCGGCGCAGGGGCATTACTACACCGACCCCAAGACAGGTGAAACGCGGCGCAGCGAGGATGCCTACACCCATCCGCAGCCGCACGCGTGCTTCATCCAGTCGATCCAGGACGACCTGGTCAACCCCGGCGGGATCATGGACCTGTGGGTTCGTGAGGCGCGCCTCTTCAAGTACGGCTCGGGGACCGGGACGAATTTCTCCAAGCTCCGAGGAGAGAATGAGCCGCTTTCGGGGGGCGGCAAGAGTTCCGGTCTGATGAGCTTCCTCAAGATCGGGGATCGTGCCGCCGGAGCGATCAAATCCGGCGGCACGACCCGCCGGGCCGCCAAGATGGTCTGCCTGGACCTGGACCATCCCGACATCGAGGATTTCATCAACTGGAAGGTCCGCGAGGAGATCAAGGTCGCCGCGATGGTCGAGGGGCTCAAGCACCTGCCCCGCGATCAGCAGGAGACCGCCCAGCGGCTCGACCTGAAGCTGGACTACGACTTCAACGGCGAGGCGTACCTCACCGTCAGCGGGCAGAACTCCAACAACTCCGTGCGCATCCCCGACCGCTTCTTTGAGGTGCTGGACCGCGACGGCGACTGGCCGCTGATCCGCAGGACCGACGGCGGCGTGGCCAGGACCGTGCCCGCCCGGCACCTGTGGGACCAGATCGGCTTCGCCGCCTGGCGCTGCGCCGATCCGGGCGTGCAGTTCGACACCACCATCAACGAGTGGCACACCTGCCCCAACTCCGGGCGGATCAACGCGAGCAACCCGTGCTCGGAATACATGTTCCTGGACGACACGGCGTGCAACCTCGCCTCGCTCAACGTGCTCAAGTTCTACAACCCGCAGACGCGCACGTTCGACGTGGCGGCCTACGAGCACGCCATCGGCCTGTGGACCATCGTGCTGGAGATCAGCGTGCTGATGGCCCAGTACCCCTCCGAGGCGATCGCGCGGCTCAGCTATGAGTTCCGCACGCTGGGGCTGGGCTACGCGAACCTGGGCGCGATGCTGATGCAGGCGGGCATCCCGTACGACTCGGACCGCGCCAGGGCCCTCTGCGGCTGCCTCACCGCGATCCTCACCGGCGTCAGCTACGCCACCAGCGCCCGCATGGCCAAGGAACTGGGGCCGTTCGCGGGCTACGAGAAGAACCGCGAGGCGATGCTGCGGGTGATCCGCAACCACCGCCGCGCCGCCTACGACGCGCCGCACGGTGAGTACGAGGGCCTCTCGGTCTACCCGATGGGCATCGACGCCAACGTCGCCCCGGCGGACATCCACCAGGCGGCCACCCGCGCGTGGGACACGGCCCTGGCTGAGGGCGAGAAGCACGGCTACCGCAATGCGCAGACAACGCTGCTGGCCCCGACCGGCACCATCGGCCTGCTGATGGACTGCGACACCACCGGTGTCGAGCCGGACTTCGCGCTGGTCAAGTTCAAGAAGCTCGCCGGCGGCGGCTACTTCAAGATCGCCAACCAGTCGATCGAGCCGGCGCTGAAGAACCTCGGCTACAGCGCGGGCGAGCGCAAGGACATCCTCACCTATGTCCTCGGCACGCTCTCGCTCGACGGCGCGCCGCACGTCAACCGCGCCGCGCTGCTGGCCAGGGGGCTGACCGGCGAGGAGATCGAGCGTGTCGAGCAGGGGCTGCCCCGCGTCTTCGAGCTGTCGTTCGCCTTTACGCCCTGGACGCTGGGCGAGGAGGCCATGGCGCGGCTCGGCTTCACCCGCGAGCAGTGGCAGCAGCCGGGCTTCAACCTGCTGCGCGCGCTCGGCTTCAGCCAGGCGCAGATCGACGAGGCCAACGACGTCGTCTGCGGCATGCAGACCGTTGAGGGCGCGCCGCACCTGCCGGCGGAGCACCTGCCGGTCTTCGACTGCGCCAACCGCTGCGGCAAGCACGGCCAGCGCTTCATCCATCATCTGGGGCACATCCGCATGATGGCGGCGGTGCAGCCGTTCCTCTCCGGCGCGATCTCCAAGACGATCAACATGCCCAACGAGGTGACGGCCGACGACATCGCCGAGGCCTACATGGCCTCCTGGCGCCTTGGCCTCAAGGCCCTGGCGCTCTACCGCGACGGCTCCAAGCTGTCGCAGCCGCTCTCCTCGGGGAGCACGCAGGCCGAGAAGGCAGCGGAGCCGGCGCCGCGGGTCGAGACGCAGGTGGTGGTGGTCGAGAAGCCGATCCGCCGCCTGCTACCGGCCAAGCGTCGCGGCTTCACCCAGGAGGGCCGCGTCGCCGGACACAAGATCTACCTGCGTACCGGCGAGTACGACGACGGCGCGCTGGGCGAGATCTTCATCGACATGCACAAGGAGGGCGCGGCCTTCCGCAGCCTGATGAACTGCTTCGCCATCGCCATCTCCAAGGGCCTGCAGTACGGCGTGCCGCTGGATGAGTTCGTCGACACCTTCACCT